>NZ_JBAHYJ020000109.1:0-71203 GCF_036697665.2 Scytonema sp. PRP1
ACGCCACAGCTGGTGGTGAAGCCAACCTCATGCAGCAACTCATTCAAGCATTTATCTTGGGGCTTATCCAAGGCATAACAGAATTTCTGCCTATCAGCAGTACTGCACATTTGGAGGTATTTACCAAAGCATTTGGATGGGAACTCTTGGGGCAAAAGGCATTTGTGGCGACGATTCAATTTGGCAGTGTCATTGCCGTCTTAATGTATTTCCGCAAAGATATCAGTCAAATCTTGACTGGAGGCTGGAAAGCTTTTCAGCAAAAAGACTGGCAGCGAAATGAATGGCAATTGCTCGTTGGTATAGCAATAGGCACATTACCAATTTTGGTGGCAGGCTTTCTGCTGAAGGATGTGCTGTAAACTGATGAAAACTCTTTGATCAACAGCATGAGTACCATTGCCATCGATTCAATTGTTTTGGCAATTTTACTAGGAGCAGCAGAAAAATTTGGTAGTCGCGAGCGAGATTTTTTAGCACTAAAAATGCAAGATGGACTTTTGATAGGGTTGGGGCAAATGCTCTCGCTAGCACCTGGTGTATCCCGTTCTGGTTCCACTTTTACGACTGCTTTATTTTTAGGGCTCCAGAGACAAACAGCCGCAAGATTTTCCTTTTTGTTAGGGATTCCAGCCTTAGCTATTGCAACAATATATCAGTTTTTGAAAGAGGCATTGGGCAAAATTGACTTGGTGGTGGTGAGTGTTGGGTACTTTCTACGTTTGTATTTTCTTATATATCGATTGCTTGGTTGCTGCGATATCTTCAAACCCGTAACAATTGGATATTTGTTTGGTATCGTTTGGCTTTTGGGGCTACAATTCTCGTTGCAATCGCGACTGGGCTATTGAAAAATACTTAGAAGCTATTATTATATTTTTTACAGTTACAACTTTAGACTACTGCCTGTGGACTCATGGCTCGATGCGTGAGTTTAACCACGTAGCACTCCTGAAAAAGCTATTTTGCCTCCGGGTTTGTGTGTGGGGTGTTTGTGTATTTGGTTGTAGAGACAGTGAGCATAGGTAAAGGAATGGCTCTATCAAAACGTCAATTGTTTTTGCTTTTAAGTGCTGCATCCGCGATGATCTCGGTTGTCGCAGTACCGATAAAAGTTCTTGCCACCCAGCCCAACGTAGGGGCAGATGGGGTGCAACAAATGAATATTTTCCAAGCTTTGGTTTTAGGCTTTGTGCAAGGAGCTACGGAATTTCTACCTATCAGTAGCACAGCACACTTAAAGGTTGTGCCCGTGCTGCTTGGATGGGGCGATCCGGGGTAACTTTTACCGCTGTGATTCAGCTTGGGAGTATTGCTGCTGTAGTGTGGTATTTCTGGAGCGATTTGACACAACTTGCTCAAGGTACAACAAAAGCGATCGCGCGTTCTGATTACCAAGACAAGGACTTTCGTATCACCTTGGGAATTCTCATCGGAACGTTGCCAATTGTCTTTTTTGGACTTCTAATAAAAAAGTTCATTCCCGATTTTGATAATTCACCTTTGCGGAGTATGGCAGCGATCGCAGGTGCCTCAATTTTTATGTCACTGTTATTGGGAGTTGCAGAAAAACTGGGCACACGAAAGCGAGAGTTTAGCCAATTGAATATGTCAGATGGTATATTCATGGGATTAGCTCAAGCTATGGCATTAATTCCTGGTGTTTCGCGCTCCGGTTCTACCTTAACAGCAGGATTATTTATTGGTTTAGAAAGGGCAACAGCAGCTAGATTTTCCTTTTTGCTAGGTATCCCTGCTATTACCTTAGCTGGGTTAGTTGAGTTAAAAGATGTTTTAGGACAAGGCTTAGAGAATGCAGCGATAGTTTCCCTGGTCGTTGGCGTCGTTTCATCTGCGATATTTTCTTACATGGCGATCGCTGGTTTGTTGCGCTTTTTGAAAAACCGAAGCACTTGGGTATTTATCTGGTATCGATTGGTGTTTGGCGTACTTATCCTAGGGGCAATTGGAGCAGGATTATTGAAAAATATTTGATGAGATTTCTTACAAAAATCTGATTTTTGGCTCTTTAAAACCGCAGATGGACGCCGAAGTAGATGGACGCAGATCATTTATCTGTGTCCATCTGTGTCCATCTGTGGTTCTTATCTCCTGATGTATTGCACTCAATTGAGCCCGCTATATTAACTGTTTACTTCTGCCCTGATAATGCTACTTTTAATTGCTGACAAGCTTTTTCAATCGCATCTACACTACCAGGATTGACAAGCCCGTAATAGTCAAATTCGTAAACTCGATTATTTTTCGTAGCTTTGAGTTGATTCCAAAAAGATTCTGACTTAAAAGATTTCAAAAGTCCAGCCTGGGGACTCACAACAATTAATACATCTGGATTTGCTTCCAGAACTTTTTCAGCAGAAAGCGTCACATAACCAGGTACTGAAATTTTACCTTGTAAATCAGCTGTGAGATTTTTTGCTTGAAATTTCTCTAGCAAATTTCCCGCCCAACTTTTTTTGCTTGGTGACAAAATTGGTTGACGGCTAACTAGCACCAATGTAGAAGGATTCTGAGTTAGCTTATCTGGCAAAAAAGTTTGATAGCGGTTTAATAATGGAGTTGAGTCTGCATCAACAATTTTTGCCAGGCTTTTGGTTAACTCTTGTAATCCTTCCCAACTGTCAACTTTAGTGAGTAAAGTTGTAATACCCAGTTCTTTGAGTTTGTCGGTAGTTAAATTAGAAAAACCTTCAGCGCCAATCACTAAATCTGGTTTCAGTGCTACTATTTTCTCTAAATTTGGTGTTGCTTGTCCCTCACTGACACGGGGAATATCTTTAAATCGTGAGTCATTTTTGAATAAATTGCTACCAGATATACCTACTAATTTTGTACTATCCAATTGATAAATAATATCAGCCGAAAGAGATGTGAGGCTGACAACTCTTTCGGCTGGCTGTTGGGATTCCTGCGATGTAGAGATAGTAGTTGCATCTGTATTTTTTGCTTGTTCAGTTGTTGTATTTGTGCAAGCAAAAATACCCAAAGTCAACCAGAGTATTAAGCCAAATAGTATGAAACGACGTTGCATAATTACCCCATAATTTTTATTCATTGCTAGATGCAGCTTGGTACTCATCACCAATAGCAGCCAAGGAGCAAATTTGCAAACCAACTGGCGTTTCCAACACAGCAACTTCTACGCCTAAAACATCAGCCAAATTAAGAGGTGTCAAAACTAGCCTTGGTTCTCCTACTGCCCAAATTTTACCTTGGTATAGCAGTGCAATGCGAGAGCTATATCTTGCTGCCAAATTCACATCATGCAAAACTGTGATAATTGACAAGCCTTGTTCCTCGTTGAGTTGTTTGAGCAGTTCTAGTAACTGTAACTGGTAGCGAATATCTAAATAAGTCGTCGGTTCATCCAACAGCAAAACTTGCGGATCTTGCGCTAAAGCCAACGCCAAAAAAGCTCTTTGTCGCTCACCACCGGATAATTGTTCTACAGGGCGATCGCACAAAGATTGCATCCGCGTTAACTGTAAGGCTCTCTCTACTTTATCTCTATCCTCGGGGTTTAATTCCCATTGCCACCAAGGTTGATGAGGTGTGCGCCCTAAAGACACCAACTGTCGCACCGTCAACCCCGCAGGTATCGTTTGCTGTTGTGGTAATAATGCCAGTTTTTGGGCGACAACAGCAGCTTTTTGGGTGTGAATGGCTTTACCATCGAGTAGCACAGCGCCTGTTTGCGGTTTCAGCAGGCGACTCATGAGTTTTAGGAGGGTGGATTTTCCTGAACCATTCGCACCTACTAGACTCAGCCATTCTCCCGCTTGCAGTGCGATTTGGATTTCTTGAACAATCGGTTTACCTGCGTATCCACCGGTGAGATTGTGTGTTTCTAACGGCATTGAAGAAAGTTAAACATAAAAGGAGTCAAAATACACAATTGTTGGAAAAAGGGTTAATACCATTTTACGAAAAGGATGATACAAATCGGTAGTGTAGAGACGCGCTGTTTGAAGCGTCTCTACAGAATTTCAATGTATCGCGATTAACGTGAAATGGTATAAGAATGGAGTTCTAAAATTGTACTGCATACATCCAAACTAGAACCGCACTTGCGTAGAAGAACCGATGAAACTAAATGGTCAGCAATACAAACAATTCACACAAGCTCTACTTGACGCATTTCCAGAGCAGCAAAGACTTGCTGAAGTAGTAAGATTCCAGTTTGAAAAAAACCTCAATGCAATAGCAATGGGCAATGACTTACAAGCAATTGTTTTTAGATTAATTCAAGCAGCAGAAGCTGAGGGATGGGTTGATAAACTGATTGCAGGTGCTCGTGAGTCAAATCCTGGAAACCCAGCATTATTTGTCTTTGCCCAAGAGTTTAATCTTGCGACTCCTATGCCACCACAGCTATCAGCAAGAGGCGCATTAGAGAAAATTATTAAGAAAACGAATAGTTTTCTAGACGTGAATACATGGCGAGAAAAGTTAGGCACAATTGAGGCGCAAGTCTGCCGCATAGAAATTACCAACAACAATAATACGAAAGAATTTGGAACAGGTTTTCTGATTGCACCAAATGTCGTTATTACCAATTACCATGTCATCGAATCTGTGGATTCAGGACAAGCAAATGCCAGCAATGTTATTCTGCGTTTTGACTATAAACAACTAGCGGATGGCAAGATTATCAATAAAGGTACAGAGTATCGCTTAGTAGAGTCTGACTGGCTGATTGATAAAAGTCCTTACACCAAAAATACTTTGCCAACACCTGACGAACTAGATTATGCCTTGCTCCGAGTAGATGGAGTTCCTGGAGAAGAAGCGATCGCGAAAAACTCTGATCCAAATGCTCCACAGCGAGGATGGATTTCGTTACCTACCCAACCTTATGAATTTTTGCCTGAGACTCCATTATTAATAGTGCAACATCCAAAAGCCGAGCCATTAAAATTGGCGTTTGACACAGATGCTATTATTGGCATCAACGAAAATGGCACAACTGTTAAATATAAAACCAATACTCAGCCTGGTTCCTCTGGTTCTCCATGTTTTGACATTAACTGGAATTTAGTAGCGCTGCATCATAGCGGTGATCCCGACAGGAGAAATCCAACTTACAACGCGGGAACTCCCTTGAGTGCTATTTGTTCACGTTTAGAGAAGCAAGGTTTATTGGCTGATTTACGAAGTGGTCAACCACTATGGTAAATATTTTATATCGAGAATAGGAAAGTTGAATTTCCGGAAGCAAATAAAACCAGGGTGTAGATACTTGAATGGAGTTAACAACTGTGAATTTTCATTTTGGTAGGTATGGAGTAGTCACTCATGTGCTTGTCTGGATATGAGATAAAAAAAATAAGAAAGGCACTAAAATCTGCTTACCCTAGGCGAGACAGATTGATTATAATGCTACGTGAAGAAATTGATATAGATGAGTCAGAAGTTCCTCAAGATTCAGATTATGATATTGTTCTCTCTAGATTAATAACCAATTTTGAGATTCGAGGTAGTATCCAAGAATTAATTAATGGTGCGCGTAAGGGAAATTCTGGTAATTACTGCTTGCAGAAATTATCTATTACAATTGATGCTTTTAAAAAACTTGCTCCTTTGGAGGAAAAATATCTTGAAAAAATGAAGCAGTCTTATCTTGCCTGTTGTCCTAAGGATTGGCATATCAATCAAAATACTGATACTGCTCATGATCTGGAATAAATTTTAGATAATCTTGAGGATATGCCTCAAGGGAGTAATCTTTACAGCCGTACTGAGCAGTTTGTGGCTCGTTTCTTAGTAGATGTAGAAAATAAGCTACATCCTGAGGAATTTAATAAATTAAAGGAATGGGGCGAACAGAGTTTTGAGAATTTTTCTGAGTTGCTTCTTCGGAAAGATGAGAAAAAAACAAGCAAAGAACAAGAAAATATACCAAATCACCTGATTATTTACCTAGACTCAAGTAAACAACAAAAAAAGCGTTATTTTGTTTCGGCTTGGTTTATCCCTGATGGAGCAAATGAGAAATTCAATCATCTGACAGGAGAAGGTTATAAATTTTTAGAAATCGAAGAACAGGAGCAAGAAACATTTACTCTAGAACAAATTCCTTCTTTACTAGAAGACTATCTTGACAAAATAACTCCATACCTAACTGACTTCTCTAGCCAACCAACAATTGAGGTTTTTTTACCGTATGAACTGTTAAACGAACCTATTGATACTTGGATAATTCAGCAAGAGGAAGAACTACCAATTTCTATCGGTAGTTTATACAAAGTTATTCTTCGTTCTAGTCGTCGTTTGAGGAAGGAATATCCTCATAGAAATGTTTGGGTGCAGAAGTGGAAGACTTTAAAGGAGCTAACTGAAAACGCTTGCTCTAAGTGTTGTACCTCTGGTGACTGTCATTCTTGGAAAGAACTGTTTTCTATATTAAATCAAGAGACTGCTATTGCTTTAAAACTGTTGAAACCACCGTCTAATAATTTTTTTAAAGTGATGAATCAAACTGCCATTCCAGTTGCATTATGGTTAAGACAGGAATTACAAAACTCACATCATCAAGTTGAACTTGACGAACTCCTGATATGTTCAATAACAGAATTACCAGAGCGAGTCAAACGCAAGCGTTCAGATGATTTTCCTTACGATTATGAGCAGCGCATCGGACATCACCTCTCCTTACTATGGGAAAATCCTCATATATTGCCACCTCAGATTGAATATACAACACCATCATGACATCTTGGAAAATCTTTCAAGGAACTCCTGAAAAACCCCACAATGGAATTGAACGCCTTCCTGAGCCTCCTAACTGGCGCAGATTTGACAAAGAAGAACGAGGTATCGCTTATCAGGCGAGGGGTGAGGAAATAGAGCTAGTCAATGCAGCTTTATATTTGCGTCGTCCTTTATTGGTGACAGGAAAACCGGGGACAGGGAAAACTTCTTTAGCTTATGCGGTGGCTAAAGAATTACAACTGGGAGAGGTGTTGCGTTGGAACATTACGACTCGCTCGACTTTACAGCAAGGACTTTATCGTTATGATGCCATTGGTAGGTTACAAGATGCTCAAATGAGTCAGGATAATAAAGATAGTGATAAGAATAATAGTGACAAAGATAATAAGAAAAATTTAGCTGAGATTGGCAAGTATATTCAATTGGGTTCCTTGGGAACAGCGTTACTTCCTTCAAAAAATCCCAAGGTGTTATTAATTGACGAAATGGATAAAAGCGATATTGATTTACCCAATGATTTATTAAATATCTTTGAAGAAGGGGAATATGAGATTCCCGAACTAGCAAGGATAGCGGATAAAATTTCTGAAATTGTTGTACAAACTTACGATAACCAAACGACAACCATCGTAAGAGGAAAGGTGCAGTGTCAGGCGTTTCCGTTTGTTGTCCTCACAAGTAACGGCGAAAGAGAATTTCCACCCGCTTTCTTGCGGCGCTGCTTGAGATTAGATTTACGAGAACCGACTCGTGAGGAGTTAGAAGCGATTGTCAAAGCGCATTTAGGAGATATTATTGGACAAGCAGACAAAATTATTCAGAAATTTGTCAACCGACGGGATAAGGGAGACTTGGCAACAGACCAATTACTCAATGCCATTTATATGTTAACCCGTACGGCTCATTTGCCTGATTCTCCGATGCTTGATTCTGTGGATGATGGAGAAAAAGAACAGAATAAAGAAAAGTTCATCGAACGCTTGCTGCAATACTTGAGTAGTACAGAGGGGATATGATTGAGCGGGCGATCGCCATTCTACAACAAGCAGGCTTTGACCTAACCGCCCGCGAGTTAGCAGAAATTATTTGGTTGGCGGTTCATATAGAGGAGTCTGAGCAATTACAGCAGCAATTACAGCAGCAATTACAACAGCGATTGCCTACGGCAGAGCTTCGCTTAACCCAACAATTAACTGTATCAAAATCACAGCCACCCAGAACTAACCAACCCCAAACCCAAACTCAAGAAATTCCAGAGTCAGAACCTCAAGTCACAGAACCTCGTGCTGAAGTCTATCTTCCCTCTTCTGTGCAAAGTTCCGCAAAGTCTCCAGAAAATCGGGAAGCAATTCCTATCAAAGTACCTGCGGCTGTAGCACTAAGAAATTCCCTAGCTTTAGGACGCGCACTTCGTCCTTTAATGCGGAAAATTCCATCTCCTACAGAAAATATACTGGATGAAGAAGCAACCGTTTGCCGCATTGCACAAGAAAAAATTTGGGTACCAGTTCTAAAACCTGCGCCAGAAAGATGGTTAGAGTTAGCGTTAGTTGTTGAACAAAGCAGTTCCACCGCTGTCTGGAAACAGACTATCACCGAACTCCAACGGCTGTTAAAACATCACGGTGCGTTCCGGGATGTGCGAACTTGGGAATTAAAGGTTACTGAAACAAAAGCACAATTATTCCCTCAAAATAGTACAGGTGCTTATAGTTCAACTCCCTATAGTCGGGAAGTATTGATTGACTCCAAGGGACAGCGTTTAATTTTACTGGTGAGTGATTGTATTTCTCCCGCTTGGCGAAGGAAGTTTATTCATCCAGTATTAGAGCTGTGGGGACGTAAGGGTTTAATAACTATTCTGCAATTACTCCCCGAACGGCTTTGGGAACGAACAGGTTTAGCTTCAGAAATACCTGTTCTACTGCGTTCCCTTAACCCTGGAGTTTTCAATTCTCAGTTGATTGTAGAAACTTGGGATGAAGATACAACTGATGAAATTGAGAACGCTGATCAAGAAGACGCAAACAAAATTCAAAATTCTATCCCTGTTCCCATTATCACTCTAGAGCCTGAACCTTTACTATTATGGTCACGGGTTATAGCGGGTTTAGGGAATGTAAAAACAGCAGGGTTTAAATTTTCCTCTGTAAATGTGGTTGAACACAGGGACACTCAACGATTAACAGAACACAAAGAACTCAACCTGACTCCACAAGCGTTAGTTAGTCGATTTCGCGCCACAGCTTCTCCCCTTGCTCGTCGGTTAGCTGGATTAATCGCAGCTGCACCCGTTAGTTTACCAGTCGTGCAACTGATTCAGCAAACCCTGCTCTCGCAATCATCACAAATTCATGTGGCGGAGGTGTTTATGAGTGGATTGCTCAAACCTCTAACATCTATTCGCCAAGATACAGACGCTGATTATATTGAGTATGAGTTTGTTGAAGGGGTAAGAGAATTACTGCTAGAGTCTGTACCAGTTAGTAAAACAATTTCAGTCATTGATAACGTATCTGAGTTTGTCGCTAAACGACTAGGTTTATCAGTACGGGAATTTGAAGCGCGTTTGCTTGTAGCTGCATCTCAGGGGAAAGATTCTCTAGAAACAAAGATTCGTCCCTTTGCACAGTTCAAGGCTCAAGTTTTACGACAATTGGGAAGGGAGTATGCGCGTTTTGCCGAGGAATTAGACCCGCAGTATAAAGCAAAACCAACGTCTTTAAAGAATTATTGGCTATTCCAAGGAAATCCCAAATCTTATAGAATGCTTGATGCTATTCGGGATTTAGAGGAGATATTCTGGTCAATCAATCGCTATAAAAAAGATATTGCTGTGGGAGATGGGGTTCTCATTTGGGTCTCTGGAAAAGAATCTGGGATTTATGCGTTCGGAGAAGTTATTGAACCTGTCAAGAAATTAGAGGAACTTCCTGAAATTGATTACTGGATTGATACAAGTCTTCTTGATACTAAACGTAATCAAGATCAAGTTCGCATCCGCTTAACAAGCAAACTACTAGAGAAACCACTATTGCGGAAAGAATTAAAGCAAGATTTTATACTGAATAATTTAGCAGTAATTCGCCTTAATCGCGGTTCCATATTCAAGGTCACACCGGAGGAGTGGAGGCGAGTTCATGAGTTGAAGAGATTGGGCATAGAATTGGCTGTTACTACAAAATCATTTGAATTTGAAGTGGTCACAGTTCACAGCACCGGAGACATCATTAAACGAAAAACTAAACAAGCTCAATACTTCACCGAAGACTTAGGAAATAGTATCACCTTAGAAATGGTTGCTATCCCTGGTGGCAAATTTATGATGGGTTCGCCAGAAGGGGAAGGATGTAAAAGTGAAAAACCTCAGCATGAAGTCACTGTTCAACCCTTTTTTATGGGCAAATACCTTATTACCCAAGCACAATGGCGAGCAGTTGCTGCGTTACCTAGAGTTAACCGTGACCTTAATCCAGAACCATCTTATTTTAAAGGTGATAATCTTCCTGTAGAGCAAGTCTCCTGGTATGATGCCGTCGAATTCTGTGCCAGACTTTCTAGAAAAACAGGACGGGAATATCGACTACCCAGTGAAGCAGAGTGGGAATATGCTTGTCGTGCTGGAACGATAACACCGTTTCATTTTGGCGAGACAATTACATATGAGTTAGCCAATTATGATGCCAGAGTAACCTTTGATGATGTCAGGGGAACTTTTGATGATGTCAGGGGAACTTTTGATGATGCTCCACAAGGACAATACCGAGAACAAACAACACCAGTAGGAACTTTTCCCCCTAACGCCTTTGGTTTATATGATATGCACGGTAACGTATGGGAATGGTGTGGAGACGCTTGGCATGAAAATTACCAAGGAGCGCCAACAGATGGAACTGCGTGGACTAATGATAATAATCAAGAGCAGAATACGGGTATAGGTTCAAGACTCACTAACCGATGGAAAAATATTAGGGGTCAAAATCGGCTGCTGCGCGGTGGTTCGTGGGGCGACGCTCCTGAGAACTGCCGTTGTGCTTACCGTGTCACGGATCTCCCGGACGATGTCAGCGACAACGACGGTTTTCGGGTAGTGTGTAGCGTTGCGGCGATCGCTCTTCAATAACCTTTGACACTATTGCCCTATTACCTATACGTGGAACTATCAAAGAATGAGTGCTTCGATTTTTGCTTGCACTTCTTCAATTAAGTCTTGTTCAGCTTTCTCTACAAACAGAATTTTTCTGGCTCTCCAATCTAGAGATTTGATTTGGTCACTTAAAATGACACCGCTCGTTTTCATACCCTCTGTTGGGAAACCGTTCGGAGTTCGGCGAGGAGTTCGGCGTGGGCTGCATCGAGCCGCTCACTCGAGCCGTTGAGCGCGGTTCGGTGTTCGGCGATCTCACACGAGCCGCTGATCTCACCGTCGAAGCCTCACGGACGTTCGGCGAAGCTCAGTCGAGCCGCGAAGCCCGCCTGCTTTCTCTGGACTCACCATTCTCAACAAGAGCCAGAGGCTCTAATATCTCGTTACCAGGTTGAACCTGGTAACGAGGGTTTGGAGGCTTCGCCTCTTCACTGTTGCAACTCTTGCAAGATTTCAGTCTCCCAAAAACATCAATTGTTAAAATTTCCTTTGCGTTGATACAGCAACCAGATAAACAAAGGCGATCCAAAAAGTGCCGTGACAGCACCAACTGGTAACTCCACAGCGCCTAAGCGAGAGAGCAAATCAGCGCCTGTGAGGACGAAAGCACCGCCAACCGCACTCAATGGCAAAACAACCCGATAATCTGTGCCAACAAACAAGCGGATAGCGTGGGGAACGATTAAGCCGACAAAGCCAATCAATCCCGCGACACTCACAGCACCTGCGGTTAATAGTGTGGCGATCGCGCCGATAAAAATGCGCGATCGCACTAAAGAAACCCCTAACCCAACTGCCAAGTCATCGCCCAAATTGAGCAAATTAACACTACGCCCCAACAGACACCCCAGCAGTAAGGATAAACAAATATAAGGTCCGGCGATCGCTACCAGATTCCATCCTCTTCCATTTAAACTACCAATTAACCAATTTAACGCCGCTTGCACCCGTCCATCGTCTGCCAGCAGCAACAATACCGATTGAATCGCCCCAAATAATGAACTCACTGCGACTCCACCCAAAATTAACCGTTCAATGGAAATACCATCACCACTGCGAGCCAGAAAATAAACGAAAACAGTTGTTAGTAAGCTGCCAATCCAAGCAGCCAAAGGTACCCAACTCTGCAATACTCCAAGCGTAATTATTGGCACAACTACCAAACCTGCACCAGCAGAAATACCGAGTAAGAACGGATCTGCCAGTCCGTTTCGTAGCATTCCCTGAAGCAGTGCGCCAGACATTCCTAAGGCTGCACCGACTAGCATTGCGGCTAGGGTGCGCGGTAGTCGTAAATCCCAGATAATCGTTTGAGTGAGTGTGTCTCCTTTACGCAGGATTGCTTGCCACAATTGGGCTGGAGTCATCGCTACCGCTCCAAATGACAAGGAAATCCCTATCATAAAAAGTAGTGCGATACTCAGTAATAAAGTTACCACCAGTACACGGTTGCTTGAGATTATTTTTGGCACTCGAACTCTACGCTGCTGTTACGACTTTAAACGTTGATAATCATAGAGAGATTTCATTAGACTTCTTGCAAAAGTCGAAAACAAAGAATAACTAACCACAGATGGACACAGATAGAACTTATATTCCGCAAGAGGTCTATTTTATGCAAAATAAAGTTAATACACTGATTTTTATTCTTTATTAAATCAATTAAAGTCTATTATCGACTCTTGGATAAATTATAAATATTACTTTGATTCCAGGTAAGTTAAAATCAGTAGCGAGAAATTATAAGCTTGTAGAGTATCACTCGTTTGACTCTACAACTTCCCAGACGATTAATTATCGCATATTAACTAATAAATAATAGCCCGTATATTATAACTCACAACTTATGACTACCATTCATCCTGCCCGAATTACAAAAGTCCTACCAGAGTCCATCGCCGCAGAAATTGGATTTGAAGTGGGAGATGCAATTGTCAGCATCAACGGTACACAGCCTCGCGATTTGATAGATTATCAGTTTTTGTGTGCGGATGAGGTACTAGAACTAGAAGTTTTAGACACTGCTGGCAAAACTCATCATATTGAAATTGAAAAAGACTATGACGACGACTTAGGGCTAGAGTTTGAAACAGCTCTATTTGATGGTTTGATTCAGTGTAATAACCGTTGCCCGTTTTGCTTTATTGATCAGCAACCACCAGGTAAGCGCTCAAGCTTATACCTAAAGGATGATGATTATCGCCTGAGCTTTTTGTATGGCTCCTACTTAACTCTCACAAATTTAACAGAACGAGAATGGCAGCGAATTGAAAATATGCGGCTGTCTCCTTTGTACGTGTCTGTCCATGCGACGGAACCCGATGTTAGAATTAGACTGCTGAAAAATCCCCGTGCAGGACAAATTTTGCAGCAAATCAAGTGGTTCAAAAAAAGAAGGCTGCAAATTCACGCACAAGTCGTGGTTTGTCCTGGTATCAATGATGGCGTTCATCTGGAACAGACGTTAAGAGATTTAGCGTCTTTTCATACTGGAGAAGTGCCTGCTGTTGCCTCTGTGGCAGTGGTACCGGTGGGTTTAACGCGGTTTCGTCCCCAAGAAGATGAACTCACACCTGTCACCAGAGAAAAAGCACGGGAAGTCATTTCCCAGGTGCGATCGCTACAGCAGGAATTTCAAAAGAAACAACGAAGCTGTGTTTGGCTGGCTGATGAGTGGTTTTTGATTGCTGGAGAGGAATTACCAACTGAAGCAGAATACAAAGATTATCCTCAAATAGATAACGGTGTCGGTTCGATTCGTTTGTTTCTCAAGCAGTTTGCCGAAACAGCAAACAAGTTACTACCGCCAAAAGTTCAGCCGAGAAAATTGACTTGGATAGTTGGTAATGCAGTAGAACAAGCGTTTCAACCTATTTTGAAGCAATTGAATTCTGTTGAGGGTTTAGAGGTTAAAATGTGCGCTTTGTCAAGCGATTACTGGGGACAAAATATTACCGTTACTGGCTTGCTGACTGGTCATGATTTGCTTTTGAAATTACAGGGGCAAGATTTGGGAGATGGAATTTTGCTGCCAAGTGTCATGCTAAAACATGCTGAATTGGTATTTTTAGATGATATAAGTGTTGAGGATGTGGCTTGTAAGCTCGATACAAAAATATTTCCAGTAGCGGGAGTAGAAGAATTCATTCAAAAGTGCATCAACCCACTGAACGGCGACAAGAGTTAATCTTTTATAATTTTCTTTCAAAATTCATCATTAAGTTGTTTATTTTTGTTCGCGCAGCGTGCCGTAGGCATACTTTGAATTTTGAATTTTGAATTTTTAAAGGTGAGGATAAAGAGTGATAAATCAGAAAAGACGAAGTAAAAAGATAAAATTGAAAATTAAAAAAGCAGGAATATTAATTCTAAATTTTAATTTTTTAATATTTAATCTATTAAACATTTTGCCAGCCAGCGCGGCAACTTCAGAACCGATATTAAGCATAGTCCATAGCGAAGAAAATGCAAATCAGTGGACGGGAATCACAAACCGCTTGCAGGCGGGTGGGGTGAAGTATTGCGTGATTTCTCTAGCGAGTGTGAAGGATGCAGCAGATTGGGGCGATCGCGCGGTTTTATTTTTGCCAAACGTCGAGTTATTATCGCCCGCACAAGCCATTGCCCTGGAAGAGTGGATGAGCAAGGGAGGGCGCATAATTGCCAGCGGTCCTGTAGGGAGTTTGTCAGCGCCGGGAGTGCGACAGCTACTGCGAACTCTTCTAGGCGGCTATTGGGGATTCAGCCTTGATAGTCCACAAAAGCTGCAACCATCACCAAAAGCAAAATTCCTAGAATGGGCAAATCAAAACGGACTCTTTGGTGAGGTACGCGGTGGCGTCGTGATTCCTGATAACTTCACAACTCAGCCTGCTGCTGTTTGGGGTTCCAAAGATAATCCAGCAGCAGTGGTAGCTAATGAGCGTTCCACCTTTTTTGGCTGGCGCTGGGGTGTAGATGCGGCTTCAAGCGCTCAGTTAGATACTGCTTGGTTACAGACGACTATCAACCGATATGTAAAAAAGCCCACAACTACCCCAACTAAAGTAGCAGGAGGTTCTCAAACCTGCTCCACCACTGTGGTGGCGAAAGCGCCAGCAACTCCGACGAGGGAACAAGCAAGAGCAGGTCAGCAGGTCAGCAGGTCAGCAGGTCAGCAGGTCAGCAGGTCAGCAGGGGGAGAAAAGACTTCCTCCACTTCCCCATCTACCCCTAGTTCCCGCACTCCCTCATCCCCCTCATCTTCCTCATCTCCCTCATCTTCCTCATCCTCCTCATCCCCCTCATCTCCCCCATCTCCCAAGATTGCCACAGCTCCTCTACCCAGACCTGTTCCTAGTGTCACACCCCCAAAATCAGATGAGGCTATTGATCAACTTGAAACAACAGTGCGTTTCGATGTTGTCCCTAACTCGCAAGCACCAATTAGCCAAACTGAAACGCTCACCCTGCAGTACGAGCTAGAAAAACTTATTGGTAGAGTCGAGAGTGCTAATTTAGCGGCACTAACTCTTTCTGAAAATGGCGACAACGCCCAATTAGCAAAGACGCAACAAGCGCAAGTTGCCTCAACAAGACCTGGAGGAGCAGTTGTGAACGTAGAGCAAGCTTTAGATGCTGCTCGCGAAGTTGCGAAAAACTTGCCCCAATTGATTGCACAGAAAAACTACGCTCAGGCTCGTCAGCAATGGTTGGTAGCAAAAGCAAATTTGTGGAACCAATTTCCTTTGAATCGCAGGTTAGCGCAACCAGAAATCAGGGCAATATGGCTGGATCGGGGAACTATTATCCGTGCGAAAAACGAGCAGGGACTCGCTCTGATTTTTGATCGCATAGCGCAAGCCGGAATTAACACAGTATTTTTTGAAACGGTAAATGCTGGCTACACGATTTATCCAAGCAAAATTGCGCCACAGCAAAACCCTTTAGTTCGCGGTTGGGATCCATTGGCATCTGGAGTCAAGTTGGCTCACGAGCGGGGTATAGAATTACACGCTTGGGTTTGGGCTTTTGCTGCTGGCAATCGAAAACACAATGAACTCCTCAACATAGATCCTAATTACCCAGGACCAGTGCTTGCTGCTAATCCTGATTGGGCAGGATACGATAATCGCGGTCAAATGGTTCCTTCTGGACAAAGCAAGCCATTTTTTGACCCGGCGAATCCCCAGGTGCGGCAGTATTTGCTGAGTTTGTATGAGGAAATTGTCAGCCGCTATGACGTGGATGGTCTACAACTAGATTACATTCGCTATCCCTTCCAAGACCCAGCCGCTAACCGGATTTATGGTTATGGCAAGGCGGCTAGAGAGCAGTTTCAGCAAATCGCTGGTGTAGATCCAGTCAGGATTTCTCCAAGAGAACGGCAACTGTGGCAAAAGTGGACAGAATTCCGTACCCTACAAATTGATAACTTTGTTGCTCAAGTGTCACAGCAACTCCGAAAAAAGCGACCTAATTTGATTTTATCGGCTGCTGTCTTTCCCCTTCCAGAACAAGAACGCATTCAGAAACTGCAGCAACACTGGGAGGTTTGGGCAAGGCGTGGCGATATCGATTTAATTGTCCCTATGACTTATGCTCAGGATACCCCGCGCTTTGAGCGACTGGCACAACCTTGGATAACATCTTCTACACAACTGGGTTCTTCGCTGTTGGTACCAGGAATTCGCCTGCTTTCTTTGCAGACAGTCGGAGCATTTGATCAAATTCAACTACTGAGAGATTTGCCTGTTATTGGTTACGCTTTGTTTGCTGCCGAGAATTTCACCAATGACCTGAATAAAGTCTTTACTAATACTCAAGGTAACGTTCAAGGCGCACAAAAAGAACCGATTCCACACCGCAAACCTTTTCAAACTGCTGCTGTCCGTTACACAGCCCTACAAAATGAGTGGAAATTGGCATTCCAAAACAACAAGCTGCGAATACCTTCCACAACGCTTTCAACTTTTAACTCCCAAGCAGAAGTTGTAGAAAATGCTTTAAATCAGCTGGCTACTAACCCAAATCAAACTAAGTTGGTAACAGCAAGAGCGTCGCTTTTAAGGTTACAGTCTCAATTTAGAGTGTGGATGCGTCTACAAGCTCTGGAAAATCCATATCAAGTCAAAGTTTGGGAAAATCGTCTCGCCACGGTAGAAAAGTTATTGCGTTACGGAGAACGGGTACAGTTGCATCCCTAGTGCGCTTTCATTCTTAGATATTTTGCAATAATTTTAGGACTTACGCACTGTACAAAAAGATTGGATTATGTATAATTTGCGCGATTTCTACTCAAAGCATTGGCTGTACCTGCAGATCAATTGCACTGCGGTTGCAAAATGCTTCAACTATCTACAATCCACGTTACATCTTCCGAACAGTGCATAAGTTAATTTCACTTACACCTATATAAGAAATCGAAGGAGGGCTGATGTCCTCTAAGTTCAAAACCTTGACAAAGTTGAGGTAATTTATGTCTACTATCGTAATATTCACATAATCAAAATTTTGTCAATGCCTAATATCATGTCCGGCTAATTAGTTATGATTCCCACGTTAACTGTACCCCACCCCGCGCCGCCCCTCCCCCTTCGGGTATGCCTAGTGGGTACGGCCACGGCTATCGCCTGTACCGTGCGTCCTCCGGAGGAGGCACGGCACGCCAAGGGCGAACGCCACTTGCCTGCTGTCGGGAAACCCTCCTGCAGCACTGGTCTCACCGCAAGCGATCCGGGGAGGTGAAGCGTAGCTTTACCGGGGTGGGGTTCTTAGGGTAATGATAAGTATTTAACTGGACTTGATATAAGTTCTAAATTTGTTAGACAAGGCAGATAAGGAAGAGGGGGAAGACAAAGAAGCAAATTCCTCCTTATCCCCCTTGTCTTGTTTGACTAATTGCAAAAAAGGTTCCTTGAACTTGTACTATAACGGTTTGCAACCCGGAGTAAGGTACACCAAAGAAATAATGAACCACTTATGGCACACTCAGGGCACACAGATAAATATGTACTTCATTCGATTGAGTTGCGCTATGGGGAGGATGGACAGAAGAATGGAAGAGTTTTGCTTAACCTTAAAAGATGCACCTGAAGTACGTAACCGCTTAATTTCTTGCCCTCTACTTGTCTTGACTTCCTTTTAATATGCATCGGCTAAATCTTAGTATAAAATTCAATTAGTCTAAGGAATTATACGCAAGAAATTACTGAGGAAAAACGTAAAAATAATAGAAAATAATTAAAGGCATTACCTCATAGATCTAAAACATTTTTGTGCTACAAGCTATTGCAAACATTTATGCACGCCTTTGCTCAATTTATCTCACTACCATCATTGGATTCTGCAATTGACTTTTCTCCCCTAAGTGTTGCACCTGATACACCATTGTTAGATGTAGTTGCTTTGATGAGTCAGCGTCAACCGCAAGCAGGTTGTGCGTTGATAGTTGAAAATTTGCAGGTAGTGGGGTGGTTCACAGAGCATGATGCATTGCAACTTTTGTACTCAAACGTAAACCTACAAACAGCTAGAATATCTGAAGTTATGGAGACTTCAGTACTCACTTTAAAATGCTCTGAGGTTTCTAGTGTAATATCAATACTGTCATTTTTACGCGAATATCGTTTGTATTTTATACCACTAGTTGATGAGCAAAGTCAACTCGTGGGATTATGCACTTATGAAAGTATCTGTCAAGCTCTTGAACAAGAAGCAGGGGAAACAAGCGAATTAACGCAAACGGAGGCACAAGGGCGCTTGCTGGAGGCTGCTGTTGTCAATGGCAACGACGCTGTCGTGATCATCGAAGCTCAGGGGCTGGATGATCCATTGGGTTGGCGTATAGTGTATGTCAACGAAGCGTTTACCCGTATGAGCGGTTGGTCAACTTGTGAAATTATTGGCAAAACGCTACCGACTTTATATGATGAAAAAACTTTTCGCACAGAGATAGATAGAATTTGCACGGCGCTTAGAGATGGCTCCTCAATTAGAACAGAATTTATTAATTACGACAAAAACGGCTGTTGTACATACTGGGTTGAGGTTAACATAGCCCCAATTGCATATTGCGAAGGCAAAGTTACTCATTTTGTTTGCACACAAAGAGATATTACTGAGCGCAAACTAGCAGAAGAAGCGCTACGAGCAAGTGAAGAACTCTTCAGACAAACAGCAGAAAATATTGGCCAAGTTTTGTTTGTGCGAGACCTCAAACAGGACAAAGTTATATATGTAAATCCAGCTTACGAAGAAATTTGGGGACGTAGCCGCGATCGCCTTTACGAAAATCCAAAAGATTTTATAGAGGCTATCCATCCACAAGACCGCGATCGCGTTATAGCTGGGATCAGAACCTTTGATCATGGTCATGTTTACAGCCAAGAATATCGCATTGTCCGTCCTGACGGCGAGGAGCGCTGGGTTTGGACGCGAGCCGTTCCCGTAAAAAATGAACTGGGAGAATACCGCATCTTTGGAATCAGCGAAGACATTACCGAGCAAAAAAGAGCGACTGAAGCGTTACGCGAGAGTGAAGAGCGCTTTCGTAAACTCGCAGACGAAGCACCGGTTCTGATTTGGATGAATGATGATAATGCTTCGGGTACGTTTGTCAACCAATCTTGTCTGGAATTTACAGGACGACCTTTAGAAGAGTTACTGGGTGAACGTTGGGCAGAAGGAATTCATCCGGAAGATAAACAGCGCTGTTTTGAGATATACCTATCCGCATTCAAAAAGCATCAGCGTTTCCAGTATGTCTGTCGTTATTTGCATGCAGATGGAGAATATCGTTGGCTGATCAACATGGGCGTTCCTAGGTTTGCATCTGATGGCAGCTTTATCGGTTACATCGGCTGCTGTACAGATATTACTGAACGTATGCAGGCAGAAGCAGCATTGCAGCAAGCACAAGCAGAACTTCAGCAGGCAAACGCAGAGCTAGAAATGCGAGTTGAGGAGCGAACAAGGGCTGTTAACGAAATGAATCGGCAACTCATTTCTGAAATGAGCGATCGCCTCTATGCCCAAGAGCAACTGCGGCAATCACAGGAAATGTTGCAGCTCGTCATGGACAACATCCCCCAAAGTATTTTCTGGAAAGATACAGCTTCTGTATTTTTGGGTTGCAATCGCATCTTTGCCGAAATAGCTGGTCTTGACAGTCCAGAAGATATTGTGGGTAAGACTGACTATGATTTACTCCCTCAAAAGGAGGAAGCAGATCTCTACCGTGAATCTGACCTTCGGGTGATGCAAAGCGATACGCCAGAATATGGCGTTATCATTCCCCACCTCCAAAAGGATGGCACACAACTTTGGCTAGAGGTAAGTAGAATTCCACTTCACGATGCTTCCCGGAATGTGATAGGAGTTCTTGGCACTTGTGAAGATATAACCGAGCGCAGGCAAGCACAAGAAGCGCTCAAACGCAGCAAAGAGCGTTTCCGTAATTTAGTTGAAACGAGCAGTGATTGGGTTTGGGAAGTAGATGAGAACACTGTCTACACTTATGCGAGTCCAAAAATATACGACCTGTTGGGTTACCAGCCGCAATTCGTGTTGGGCAAAACTCCGTTTGACTTGATGCCACCGCAAGAAGCCGAGCGTGTTGCTAATATATTTGCCCCAATTGCTGCTGCACAACAACCATTCAAATGTCTGGAGAACACAAATACTCATAAAGATGGGCATTTAGTTATTTGCGAAACCAGTGGGGTTCCCATATTTGATGGTGAAGGTAAATTTCGGGGTTATCGTGGCGTTGGCCGAGATATTACTGTGCGTAAGCTCAGAGAGGCAGTATTGCGGGAGACTCAGGAACAACTACAGGCGATTTTGGATAACTCCCCAGCTTTCATTCATTTACTAGACACTCAAAATAAATTCCTGTTAGTCAACCACCAGTATGAAAAGCATTTCAAAATTAGCAAAGAGCAGATTGTAGGCAAAACTTTCTATGATTTCTGGCCTCACGACATTGCTCATAAGCTCATGGCAAATAGCTGCAAGGTCATTACAGAAGGCAAACCGATAGAAGTTGAAGAAGTCGTCCCCCACGAAAATGGGCTACACACTTACCTTTCTGTCAAGTTTCCTCTACAAGATGCTAATGGCATCCCTTATGCTGTTTGCGGCATCTCTACAGACATCACTGAGCGCAAATTAGCCGAGGAGTCTCTGCTGCGCTTTCGCAAAGCCATAGAAAGCAGCAGCAATGCTATAGGTATGGCTGATATGACACGTAACGTTATTTACCTTAATCCAGCGTTTGTTGAGTTATTTGGGTATACGTTGGAGGAATTGCGCGACTCTGGGGACCACCAGCTATTTATACCAATCAGGCAGAGTGTGAACGAATTTTTGCAACTGTTAACAAAGGAGAATCTTGGCGCGGTGAAGTGACGATGAAAACTCGCAGTGGTCGTATCATCCAAATCGAATTACATGGTGATGCGATTAAAGATACTACTGGCAAAATCATCGGCTCGGTCGGTATTCATACTGACATCACAGAACGCAAACAAGCAGAAGAAAGTTTACAACTGCGCGATCGCGCGATCGCAGCTAGCAGTAATGGCATCATCATTACTGATGTCACCATGCCAAACTCCCCAATCATATATGCTAACCCGGCATTAGAGCAAATCACTGGTTATTCAGTAGCGGAAGTGATTGGGCAAAACAGTAGTTTTCTGCATGGTGCTGATCTCAATCAACCAGGCATAACCGAAGTACACGACGCCATTACCCAAGGAAAAAGCTGTACCGTAATTTTACGTAATTACCGTAAAGACGGCACTTTATTTTGGAATGAGATAAGTATTTCTCCGGTTTATGACATTCATGGCAGATTCACTCATTATATTGCTATTCAAAGTGATATCACTGAGCGCAAACAGGCAGAAGTAGCGCTATTAATCTCGCAAGAGCGGTTACAATATTTACTTTATTCTAGTCCAGGTGTCATTTATAGTTGCAAAATTTACGGTGATCATGGCATTACCTTTATGAGCGAAAACGTTATCAGTATGCTGGGATATGAAGTAGAGGAATTTATGGAAATTCCTAACTTTTGGGCGAATCATGTTCACCCGGAAGACTTACATCAAGTTTTTGCTGCGAATGCAACACTCATACAGCAAGGACAACACAGCCAGGAGTACCGCTTTTTGCACTCAAATGGTACTTATCGGTGGATGTACGATCAAGCCAAACTGGTGCAGGATGACGCTGGCAATCCATTGGAAATTGTCGGTTACTGGTTAGATATCACCGAACGTAAGCAACTAGAAGAGGAACTGAAAGCTGCGCTGCACAAAGAAAAAGAGCTTAATGAACTCAAATCTCGCTTTGTCGCCATGACGAGCCATGAGTTCCGTACGCCTTTGAGTACTATTCTTTCCTCATCGGAGTTGCTGGAACACTACCGCCATAGGTGGACAGAGGAAAAACAACTGTCGCACCTGCATCGCATTCAAACTGCTGTTAAGCATATGACTGAGATGTTAAACAATGTATTGGTGATTGGCAAGGCAGAGGCAGGAAAACTAGATTTTATACCCGTGCCCTTGGATTTAGTGAAATACTGCCGCTATCTAGTGGAAGAATTACAACTGAATGTCAACAATCAACATCGAATCAACTTTATTTGTCAAGAGGATTCGATGCCGTGTTGTATGGATGAGAAATTGCTAGAACATATTATTAGTAATTTACTCTCGAATGCAATTAAGTATTCTCCAACTGGTAGTACTGTCAGGTTTTATCTTACCTTTAAGGATGGACTAGCAGTATTTACAATTCAAGACCAAGGTATTGGCATTCCACCAGAAGATTTACCCCACCTATTTGAGTCTTTTCATCGAGCTACGAATGTGGGTAACATCCAAGGCACGGGGTTAGGATTAGCAATTGTCAAAAAGTGTGTGGATACCCACAATGGTGAAATTGCTGTGAAAAGTGAAGTCGGAGTGGGAACAATATTTACTGTGACTGTGCCGTTAAATAGTTACACCAAAACAGAGGCAAACTATGACAAAAATTTTAGTTATTGAAGACGAAAAGTCAGTACGAGAGAATATTCTGGATTTGTTGGAAGCAGAAAATTTTGATACTATTGCTGCTGCTAATGGACGCATTGGGCTAGAGTTAGCGGCTTCGGAAGTTCCCGATTTAATTTTATGCGACTTGATGATGCCAGAAATTGATGGTTATGGCGTACTGATAGCATTACGTGAAGAATCAGTAACAGCAAACATTCCGTTTATTTTTCTGACAGCCCGAGCAGCTCGGGCTGATTTTCGTCAAGGGATGGAATTGGGTGCTGATGACTATCTGACGAAACCATTTACTCGTGATGAATTATTAAGTGCGATCGCAAGTCGCTTGATCAAGCAGGCGAATTTGACAAAAAAAGTATCTACATTGGAAACTCAGACCATCTCTGCTAAAGCACAGATGATAGAAAAGTGCTTGCGCCGTACTTTAGAACGGAGAGATTTCCAACAATTTCTAGTTTACTATCAACCTATAGTCGATTTAATTTCTGGAAAAATTATCGCTGCTGAAAGCTTATTACGTTGGCAGCATCCCGAATTGGGGATGGTTTCTCCTACAGAATTGATTCCTTTGGCTGAATCTACTGGTTTAATTCTCCCTATTGGTGATTGGGTTTTAAAAAATGCTTGTAAACAAAATAAACTCTGGCATAATGCAGGATTCCCCGAGTTACGTGTCGCTGTTAACCTATCATCACATCAGTTGGTTCAACCTGATTTTAGTGAAAAAATAATGAAATTTTTATTAGTAAACGATTTGCTGCCAAATTGCTTAGAATTAGAGTTAACAGAAAACATAATTATGCAAGATGTCAATCGCGCTACTTCTACTATGAAGGAAGTACACTCGTTCGGTGTAAAAATAGCTATTGATGATTTTGGTGCTGGATATTCTGCTTTAATGTATTTGAAGCAATTACCGATTGATACGTTGAAAATAGACCGTTACTTTATTCAAGATATTGCAAATGATTCTCAAAAAGCAGCTATTACAACCGCATTGATTGAAATGGGACGTAATCTCAAAATTCAGACAGTTGCTGAAGGTGTGGAAACGGAACAAGAACTTGATTTTTTACGCGGACATAGATGTAACGCTATGCAAGGTTTTCTCTTTAGCCGTCCGTTAAGCGCCGCAGAATTTGAAAAGATTTTGTTTGCTAACAAACGGTTGAATGTGTAGGTTTTATACAGGAGAACTTAGAACTCAGAACTTAGAACTTAGAACTGAGAACTTAGAACTCAGAAGTAAACTTTTCTTGATCTCTGGCTTTCGAGTTGAAAAGATCTACTTCAATAAAGATACAACCTGCTGTAATAATGGTTTGTAGTCAGTGGATCAGCACTACTACCAAGCAACTTGAAATAAACAATAGTAAATGAAACCACTAGTACCGCTCCCTTGGAATTCACGCATTCAAAATTCAAAATTCAAAAAGCTTGAAATACAAGGTTTCTGACTATTTTGAATGGTTGGTTTATTTAGGCCATGCTGTACTAGTATAAATGATTTCTATAGTTAATTTTTTGATTTTTTTAATATGTATAAAATTTTAGTCATAGAAGATGAGACAAGTGTACGGCAGAATCTTTGGGAATTACTAACCTATGAGGATTTCGATGTCATTGCTGCAGAAAATGGTCGCATTGGCGTACAGTTAGCTCAACAGGAAATTCCCGATCTGGTGATTTGTGATGTGATGATGCCAGAACTAGACGGTCATGCTGTTTTAAATATATTACGTCAAGAGCCTACAACAGCGACAATTCCGTTGATTTTTTTAACAGCTAAAAGTGACAAAACTGACTTGCGCCAAGGGATGGAGTTGGGAGCTGATGATTACATAACAAAACCTTTCACCCGCGCAGAACTACTAGCTGCGATTTCCTCGCGATTACAAAAACAAGTTACCATTCATCAGCAGTCAGAAAAAAGGTTAGACGAGTTACGAAGTAGTATTACTATGTCCCTTCCTCACGAAATGAGGACACCACTCAATGGTATTTTGGGTTTTTCAGAACTTTTAATGAAAGAAGCTAATACCCTTTCTCGGCATGAAATCCGTGATATGGCTTTATTTATTCATCTGTCGGGAGAACGCTTACACAGATTAGTTCAGAACTTTTTACTTTATGCAGAACTCGAAATTATCGCAACAGATTCAAAACGAATTAACCAGTTGCGAAGTCAGAAAACGATTTTCCCTTCAATGGCGTTGAAAAAAATAATTACCGAACAAGCTAAACAAGCAGAACGTGATGCAGATTTACACGTGAATTTCCAAACTTATTGTTGTCTACAAATTTGTGAAACCAAACTTTATAAAATTATTGAAGAATTAATTGATAATGCCTTGAAGTTTTCAGAATCAGGAACAACAATTCATCTTGTAAGTACTTTAGTGAGCAATCAACTTATCATATCAGTTACTGACCACGGGCGAGGAATGACAGCTGCTCAAATTGCTGAATTGGGAGCATATCGGCAATTTGATCGCCAACTTTATGAACAACAAGGTTTGGGTTTGGGTTTAATCATTGCTAAACGTATGACTGAATTACACGGAGGGGAACTCAGCATCCAGAGTCAGCTAGGAGAAAAAACAGTTGTGCAGGTGGTGCTTCCCTGTATTTGAGGACTCAGATCTTTCACCCAACAAGAGCCTCTGGCTCTAATATCAAAGTTACCAGGTTGAACCTGGTAACGAAGGTTTGGAGGCTTCGCCTCCTCACTGTTGCAACTCTTGCAAGATCTTAGAGGAAGGAACACAAAGAAATAATGAACCACAGATGGACACAGATGGACACTGATAAATAATTACTTCATTCAATTGAATTGCGCTATATATGAAATGGTAAAAATCGGACTTTAGACTGGTGACAATTTTGCAACATCCACTCTAATTTTGAAGAGAACGTGCATTATTATTGAAATTGCTACTATGAAACATCTGCGTTGCTTGCTGCTTTTTCTGCTACTGTCTACAGCAGCAGCCTGTGACCAGACTCGCGCTTCTTTGGAAGAAGCCACACCCCAATCTTCTCCAGCTTCTGGTCAAGTAGCACAGAATTCTACACAGCCAAAAAATCTCGTTCCTACTCAACCACTTTCACCTACACCTATCCGCATTAATGTCGGTGATTTGCCAAAACCCTTCGCTACTGAAAGTGCCTCAAAGTCACCTAATGTAGTGCCAATTCCAGCCAACCCGACTCTGCGTGTACCTCCTGGCTTTGTGGTCAACGTTTTTGCTGACGGTTTAGATGCGCCACGCTGGTTAGCTTTAACTCCCAACGGTGATGTGTTGGTGACAGAAACCAAGCAAAACCGTATTCGTTTACTACGCGATACAAACGGTGATGGAGTGGCTGATGTCAAAAACACCTTTGCTAGTGCAGCAAACGGACTCAATAGACCCCTTGGGATGGCTTTTGCAGATAATTCCTTTTTCCTGGGTAACACTGATGCGGTGTTGCGGTTTCCTTACGCTAAAAATCAGCAGGAAATCACTGGTACTGGCACAAAAATCGCTGATTTGCCTGCTAGTGGCTACAACAACCACTGGACGCGCAATGTAGTTGTTTCGCCTGATGGCAATAAGCTGTACGTTTCTATTGGTTCAGGAACCAACGTAGATGAAGAACCACTCCCACGGGCTTCGGTGCAGGTGATGAATTTGGACGGTTCCCAGCAGCAGACTTTTGCATCTGGCTTGCGTAACCCAGTCGGTTTGGACTTTCACCCTGTGACTAAGGAACTTTACACATCTGTCAATGAACGGGATGGTATAGGCGATGACCTGGTACCAGACTATTTAACACGCATTCGGCAAGGAGAATTCTATGGCTGGCCTTATACATATCTAGCACCAAATAACCTTGACCCACGTCAGAAGACGAGTGACAAAAGTAAACGCCCCGATTTAGCAGCCCGTACCCGGACTCCAGATGTGCTGTTTCAAGCGCACTCAGCCGCGTTGGGATTGCAATTCTATGACGGTCAGACGTTCCCCCAAAAGTATCGTAATGGTGCTTTTGTTACCTTTCGTGGTTCCTGGAACCGCGATCGCGGCACTGGCTACAAAGTTGTTTTGGTACCATTTGATACGAAAGGACAACCGCAAGGTTACTATGAAGATTTCCTGACAGGTTTTCTGCTAGATCCTGCTGTACCAACGACTTGGGGACGTCCTGTAGGCTTGCTCGTTTTACCCGACGGTAGTCTTTTAGTCACAGAGGAAGCGAATAACCGTATTTATCGGATTCAGTATACGGGCGGAAAAAGTCAAAAGTAAAAAGGCAAAAGTAAAAAGAAATTTCTTTTGAGTTTTAACTTTTAACTTTTAACTTGTTAAAACCATCCTTCTTGTTCAAGTGTTTCAATCAATTGAAGTCCACGGGGATCGCCGACTCCCAGAAGGGCTGCTTTGGTGTCTTCCCGCACTCCCAAATCTTGGTCTTCGGCAAATGCTTGAATTAATGCATCAATAGCGGTGGCGTAAACTACGTTAGAAGGCAGTTCGCGACACAGTTGTCCAATCGCCCAAGCACAATTACTTCGCACTGCTGCTACAGGATCTTGCACCAAGGCTGCAATCAAGGCTGGTATTGCTCCCACAACTGTCTCGTAACCCACGTCTGCCATCTGCGCCAAGGCGCTGGCTGCCCACAAACGTACTGCGGAAATATCGGTTCTTAAAGCGTCTGCTAGGGGTGCGAGGCTTCGGCGATCGCGGCAGTTTCCCAATGCCCAAACGACTCCTTTACGCACGTAGCCGTTCCAATCTCGGTTTAGCTGGGCAATCAAAGGTTCAACAGCATCTGGATTTGGGTTTCTTCCGATACCATATGCTGCACTAACGCGCACCAAGGGACAGGTATCAGTTAACAAGCGAATCAGATGCGGAGTCGCCCTCGCATCTTCTATGTCGCAAAAGGCACGCGCTGCCAGCATCCTTTGCTGAGGCTGAGGATGTTCTAATAATGCCAGCATCTCCTCTGGATTGGGCTTTGGCGTCTCTGTTTGGGCAGAGAGCGGTTCCATATGATCCAGAGGGCTTTCTAGCTCTGCTTCGACATCTAGTAGGCTGAGGTCGTCTTCGTCATACATAGCTTCAATCCCTGATAGGGATTAACATATAACCCCCCGTGTCAATAAGTCAAACTCTTAATAGTAGTTTATTTTTCTAACTATTTATTTTTCTAACTATAAGGATAAGGGGTAAGGCAAGTTCTTTGAGAATTCAACATTCAAAAATTTTTCTACACCCCTATTTCCTTGAACTATCAAGAGATTTTACCATCCACAGTGACTGGGTTTGATAACCTAACTGATTGTAAAGATTTAATGCGGCTGTGTTGCTTTGAAACACTTGCAATCCAATTTGGTGATCGCCTCTCGCCTTTGCCCAATTTTCTACATATCGCATCAAAGCTGTGCCGATACCTCGTTGTCTGTGTTCTGGCACAACGTAGAGTAAAAAGATGTGAGCATGGCGCGTTCCCTGCACTTGATCTATGGCATTTCCCACCCAGAGACAGGCGACGGGGGATAGGGGGATGAGGGGGATGTTATTCCCTCTCGCCTGAGTTCTTCTCCTGCAAAGTCTACCCACCACACAGGGGTGTCGTTGGAGAAGTATTGCTCGACTGTTCTGGCTAAATGGGAGAAATCTTGCTGTGGGTAGGCTTCTTGGTAAGTTTGCTGCATGAATTTCACCAGCAGCGCCTTATCCAAGGTAGAACCACGGCGAATTTTGTAACCCGGTAGCAGATCAGACACTTAAAGAAGGAGACAAGGTGGACAACATGGTAATGGCGGTATTTACGCTCTCTAATCCCCCTTTTGCATTTTCTTCAATCGGCGCGGGTGCAGCCATATCAGAGGGTAAAAAGATGCGGGCGCTGACTGCTACAAGAGCAGTGAGGAATATCAGCACCACGATGAACGGGGCGATGTACTGACGAAATATAGCCATATTGTATTTTGCAACGAACAGCGGATTTTTATGAGAATTTTACTTAAGTATTGTGAAGCTTTCTTCGTTTATTTTAGCGATTTTTGCGTAATTTTAAAGAAAACACTTCGCTGATTGTAAAGCACCTACTAGCTGTGAATGAGCCTCAAGCTTTGCTTTTAGCAGGGCTTGAGGCTTGCTGGACTGAGTGATGCTTTTTAAGGGCGATCGCGCAGTGCGTGCTGCTTGCGATGCGAAGAGCGCACATAGCTGGGGGCTACGGGCGATTGGGCAAGGAAAAGCGCCCTTAAGAGCGATGGCGCAAAGCGCCCGCCCTTTAGGGGCGATCGCGTTCTAAGTCAGCAATTGCTTTTTCCCAATACCAATTTTCTGGCATACCAGGGTAATCTTGCTTTGTCTGGTTTACTAGCCGTTCGGCGCTAGCAACATCACCAGCTAAAGAGATCAGCCTGTTTTTGAGATTGACATCAGGTGAACGCTCTTCTGTTCTTGAACGTCGCGTTCTTCCGGGACCTGTTTGCGACTGTTGTCTTCTAAACTCCCAAAATAAAACGTAATAAAGCGTACCAAAAATGACGATTAGGCTAAATGTTCCTAGAAATGTTAGTAGGTTAAGCGTCAAGAATCCCAGAACTAACTGGGAGAGAACGTAGCCAAGTAAGACGCCAGTAATTAAGAGAATAGCTGTTGCAACAATAATAATTAGTTTCTGCCCCATAAATCCTTATTCCTCATAGTCGAGACCTGGTCTGTTCATTGCCACTGGCTTAGAGTTCCAAGGGGCAAAGAATGGCAACAGTAATAGTCCTGGCACAGCCACGGCAATACTAATTAAGAAAAACATCTGCCAACCCGTAATTTCCGCTATTGCACCAGCTGGGGCAGCGAGAATATCACGACTGACAGCCATCAAACTAGATAGTAAAGCATATTGAGTTGCCGAGAAGCGCTGGTTGCACAAACTCATCAAAAAGCCGATAAAGGCAGCTGTTCCTAAACCACCACAGAAGTTTTCTACATTGATGGCAATTACCATAAATTGGTAGTTTTGACCGAGTGCCGCCAAAATGAAGTAAACAAAATTACTCAATGCTTGTAAAAGACCAAATACCCAAAGTGAACGATTTATACCAATTTTGCTCAAAATCGAACCACCTGCTAGGGCACCAACAATAGTAGCAATTGAACCCATACCCAACTGAATAGCACCAATATCAGTTTTGGTGAAGCCAGTTTTGAGTAAAAATGGGGTGGACATATTGCTGAGAAAAGCATCTCCCAATTTATAAAGTACAATAAACCCTAAACTCAACAGAGCTTGGTATATGCCTAGGCGCTGAAAAAATTCTTCAAATGGTAGTATGACCGCCTGTGCTAAAGAATCTGGAGGGCTAACTTTCTTTGGTTCTGGTGCGAACAAAGTGCCAAAAATGCCGATAACCATGAAAAGCGCCATTAACAAGTAAACCGATTTCCAAGGCATACGGTCAGCAAGAATTAACGCCAACGCACCTGCTACTATAATGGCAACTCGATAACCTGAGACGAAAAGACCAGCACCAGCACCCACTTCCAGTTTTTCTAAAACGTCGGTGCGGTAAGCGTCAGCAGCAATGTCTTGCGTGGCGCTCAAAAAAGCGATCGCTATGGCGTTGATCGCCAAAAGTTGTAGTGCTGTGCCGGGTTTTTGCCAACCCATGAACGCGATCGCTACAATCAAAGCAATCTGCGTTGCAATTAACCAGCCCCGCCGCCGTCCCAAAAATGGGAGCTTATACCTATCTAGCAAAGGCGACCAAAGAAATTTCAAGGAATAAGGCAAAGTTACGAGACTCAACCAGCCAATAGTCCCCAAATTTATATTTTCTTCAGTCATCCAAGCCTTCAAAGTGTTACCGGTTAACAAAAAGGGTAAACCCGATGAAAAGCCCAATAACGACAAAGCCGCCATTTTCCGGCTCCCAAAAACTTGCAAAAGCGATGAAATTGTTTTCACTGTTGTATATAATTCTCCTGACCAGGATGAATTTCAGATATCTTGCCACAGTTACTGTGTAATGTCAGGCAAAGATGCCAATATGTAACACAAAGTTCCGCAATCTTATGCACTTTGCGTTTTTCATTTTTTGGCTGTTTCCTAAATGTCTTTAACTTGATAAATTTGATGTCCTCTAATTTCTATACCGTGTTCACCCGGCATTTTGCCCAACCTTCACGAGTTCCGATGTCGCTTTTGTGCTTGAGTAGCCCTAATTCCTGTTCTTGTTGGGTGAGTTGGGCAAATTCTTCGTAACGTGGGTAGTTGGGAGTTACAAATGTTTCTTTACGGTGCAGAATCGGCGGATTTGCCCTTTGTTCGTAGTCTCGGTGAGTTATATACAAAGTTTTTAAGTCAATAGTGATACTTGCCTTTAATGCTGGATGGGGATCAGTATCAAATTCAGGGTAGAACAAGTAGGAAATACGCGGTTCCTCTGTACAAAACTTTATCAGTGTTGCGCCATCAACACGCCCAATGGTGCGGCTAGCGCAGCCTTCGTAAATTCGCAGCAAGGGGTCGAGTTCTTGAAGGGCACAAACATGGACGTAAAGGGCGCTGCGAGTATGTTTGCCAATTTTACTTTTTTCGCAAGCAGTTTGAACGACTCTTGGTTTCCCTAAGCTGAAAAGCTTGGCGTCAGCAACTTGACAAGCTTCGTCATAGCTGCCAAAAAAGGCTTTGATGTCATGGCGCATTTCTGCTGATAGCTTTTGCCATGCAGGGCGCTGATCGAAGTGGGTGAGAGCAAGATAAACTTGGATGTCAAGAGAACGACGGTAGGCGATCGCATCCCATTCTGCTTCGTCAGTGGCTTGCAAAACTACAGCAAAAGCACGGCGGAAGTTTCCAAATTCGCCTAGTAATTCCTGTTCGTTATCCAATTCGCCTTTCACTGGAAGTCTCCCACGTTTGGTAAAAAAATCCATCAGTGGTTCCAGCTTTTGTTTGTAGTCCTCAAACCGTTTCGTAGGAATGCGTACTCTTGGCGTTGAGGTTCTGGAGAAAAAGCGTATTGCCTTGAATCCTTCTTTTTCGGCTTCATCTCGAAAAACAAAATAGACGCCCAGCGCCACTGGTACCGCATCTACATTCAAGGCTTCATCAATGTATTTTTTGAGTTCTTCTTGTTCGTAATATTTCTGAAAAGTATTGCGGCTGGTGACGATACCATCGCCGTAAGCCAGTTGCGCCTTGCTGGGAGCATTTATCAGGACTTGAGCAGCGACAATTAAGACCTTGCGAGTAAGTTCCCATGCTTGGCAAAGAGCTTGGCGGCGTTCCTCTGGGTCTTCAATCACATTCAGGACAAAGCCCAAGTTGACGACATCAGCAGGAATAGGCGGAATATCCGGGTAGTAGTAAGGATCCCAGCCTGCACTGCTGTAGCCCAAGTTTGCCACTCGCTGGACATCGCCACCGTGTCCGCATCCGTAGTCAAAAAACGTGGTATCTTTATTTATAATTGCCCATTCTATTGCCAATCGCACAGGTCTCGATAAGTCAGTGCGAACAATCGCGGCTCTATGACGCTCAATTTCTACGTAGCTCTCTGACATAGCAATATCCTCGTTCCTAGGCTCCGCCTGGGAATGCCTACCGTAAGGCTCCGCCTCAGATAAAGGTGGAGTGACCCCACCCCCAACCCCTCCCCGCAAGCGAGGAGGGGAGAAAATAGAAGTAGGGTGCGTTAGGGTACAGTAACGCACCATTGTTCATATCTTTTCAACTCTTTGTCGCTAATTCAACTAAATCTTCAATCTTCTTGATATTTGGATCGCCTGCTAAGTACCCAATACCACGATGCAAGTGGAGGCGAAATTGCGTGGCGAGGGTTTCTTTGTCTGTTCCGAAGCCGTCGTTGTAGCAGCGTTGCTTGAGGGCGAGTAGCAAAATATCGGACATTTCGCCGCCAAAAACGCGCCATGTCATCTCGACGTTGCTATCTTGGGGAATTGGTACAGGTGAGGGTGCGGTTGATTCGGCTAGGGAACGACAAAACGCCCAACGGCATAGGATATTCCATTGGTCGATTTTGGTGTTGCGTCTGAGTTTGAGGAGTTGGTCTTTGGCTGTTTGGGAGAGTTTGATACGATCTATTGGGGGTTCCATGATTTTGAGAAAAATAAACCGCGAAGGCGCAAAGGACGCAAAGAAAGAAGAAATTAAGAGAGGTTACCAGAAGTAGCCTGGTTGAACTGTTGTTTGGCGGCTGGATGAGTCGTATTTGAGGAGATATTCGCGGGCGATCGCCTCATTTTCCCGCAAGGCTTGCACTTCTTTTTGTCCGATTTCGGTGTCGGTGGAAAGGAGAATGACTTGATGAGAAGCTGATGGAAAGTAACGTTCAACTAGGTTACTGCGGTGAGAGGAGTCTAGTCTGCCCAAAGGTGTATCAATTGCTACTGGTAGGCGGCGTCCGGAAACACGGGCTAATCCCCAAAGGAAGGCGATCGCGAGGAGTTGCTTCTCTCCAGCGCTAAGGCGATGTTTGGGAACGGGTTTCCCCTGTAAATCATACAGGGAGAGGCTAAAGGTGTGGGTGTCAATTGCCACGCGATGCACTAAATCAGATTTGTGCAGGAGGTAGCGGAAGCACTCGGTGACTTCGACTTCAAGTTTATTGAGTTTGCGGAGAGTGAGGCGTTCTCGGAAGAGTTTGAGGGTTTCTTGGACTTTAGCAGAAGCTGTAATAATATGCTCTCTATTTTTGCGGTCAATAGTTTGCACAGTATATTCTTGTAAGTCTTTTTTTAACTTTTTGATTGTATCTTCTAATTCAATCACCCGACGGCGTGTAGCTTCCCAATTCGCTTTGAGTTCAGCAACGTGAGTTTGTGATTTTTGCAGTGCTTGGACTAGCTTCTTATAATCTTCTGGTGATGCAGCAGTCTGCACTTGTCGTTCCAGGGTGATAATTTCTTCTTCCTTATTTTTGAGAATCCCTAATTGTTGCTTGGCAAGATTTTTAGTATTTTGCAAATAGTAAAGAACATTACCCAATTTACTTAAAGTTTCAGCATCAGCTAATAACCAAAGTTCTTCAGGTTGTAGAAAGCTTGAATTCAAAGTTTCTACATCTTGGTCGAGAAAAGTTTTAATTTTGTCAACTTGTTCTTCCGAAATACCTACCTGGCTCATCCAATTCAAGAGGCGTTTATCTCGTTCAAATAAGATATTCCGTGCAATTTGTGCTTGAGAGATGCGAAATTCTTTTTCTGCTTGGGTTTGTGCTTGAGTAAGTAAAGGTTCAATCAATGCTAGCGGTAAAACGTCAGCCGCTAATTCACACATACCTTGACGAGATTCCTCTGTCTCTGCTTTCTTTTGGTCACGCTGATTTTCTAACTGGCTGCGTTCTGCTGCAATTTTACCGCCCTCAGAAATGAATTTATCAAAAGCTTCTTCCTGGTCTTTTTCTGCATCTTTTAGAGATGTTACCAAGCTAATCTCGACCTCTTTAGTTGCTTCCAACTCTTCTTCCTGCTGTTTCAGCTTTTGTTCAATTTCCTCTAAATTTGCCAAATCTTTAGTATCTGCAAGTTCCTTACGTTTGCGGTTTGTTAAAATTTCTATATCAGCTGCCAAACGTTCAGCCAATTCTAATCCTAAAAGTGCGCGAATCGCATCAACGACAATTGGTGGAGGAATTTCCTGTTCTGCCAGTTCTTTAACCTGTTCCCCATCAAAAAGAAACAAATTAGAAATTCCTACAGGCAGCAGATTTTCAATATACTCATCCCAGATATTAACTAATGCCGTATCGAGCCATTCATCATTTTCACGAATATCCAAAATACCTAAGTGGTCTTTACCATCTTTAGGATTTTTTTCCCAAGTTCGTACGACACGATATTTGACTGGCTTATCATTTTCAATGTGTTCAAAAGCCAATTCAATACGGGTTTTTTCATTTGTCGGTGCGTGACTGTTAACGCATTGGGTAAGAAAATCGCCGTAGCTAAGATTTCCACGGGTCGAACATTGGGCGCGAGGTCCATAAAGGGCGAGGCGAATGGCATCCATCAGGGTAGTTTTTCCGCCACCATTCATCCCACCCAAGAGGATGATTGGGCAAGAATTATCTTTATCAATTTTTGGATCGAGATTGATGAGTTGTTTCCCAAAGTAGGGACCAAAGTTTTGTAGAATGAGTTCAAGAAAAATCATGGTGATGTTTTATATCTCGTTCCCAGGCTCAGCCTGGGAATGTATTTTGGGAGGCGGAGCCTCCTTTATAATATCAATGAGGTAAACTAGAGGCTAAGCCTCTAGGTAGGCATTCCCACGCGGAGCGTGGGAACGAGTCAAATACACGCTTGCGAATAGAATTCGCGGCTACACAGGCAAAGTCCGCCTACGCGGACTATTAAATACAGATAAATACAGAATTTTTAGATTATCCGGGAGTAAGTTCCCAGGTAGAAATGATTGATTTTTGACTATGGTGTATCGGCTGGTTCCTGATGTAATTAGCTACCTTGTCTATAGCATCATGACTAACTGTAAATGCTCCATAGCTACCTTGCCATTTGAAAAATTCACCTGGCTTTACTTCATGAGTCATAAAATGGGAGGAACTTCCCTTAATTTGTTTAATTAGGTCAGATATGGTCAGAGTAGGCGGAAAGCTTGTTAATAGATGAACATGATCCTCAATGCCCCCTACCGCAATCACTGTACATTTCAACTGTTCACACTCCTTAATAATTGAGGCAGAAACTAGCTTCTGAATATCAGGTGTAATTAGAGGCAATCTATCCCAAGTAGCCCAAACATAATGTAAATACAACTGTGTGAAATTTGCTCTCATGTTTCTTAAACCCGCGAAGGCGGTGAGACAGCGCTGCAGGAGGGTTTCCCTCCGTAGGCGACTCCGAACCCGAAGGGGTTTCGTCTGTGTAGCCGCGAATTCTATTCGCCTGGTTTCTATTCGCCTGGTTTCTATTCGCCTGGTTTCTATTCGCTTTTTTGAAACTTAATATTTGCCCAAGTTCGCGGTTTGGCAGCTTCACTGTTATCTTCAACAGCAACATCCCCCAAAGTTAACTGTTTAACTGTTGCAACATCGCCTTTATCAACCGCCTCTTTCAAATCCCTTTTCAAGTGTGCATTTTTAATCGCTTCATCTTGGGAACGCGAACTTGTTTTAAAACAACTTTCTAGTGCATCGTATATTCCTACCCGACGCGCCATTTTGCGAAACTGGCGTTCTGTGTCCAACAGTTTCGCCATCAGTTCCAAGTGCATCGCATCACCTTCACAGATTTCTTCTAGCACCGCCCATTCATCACTCCCTAGCAGACTATAGCCAGCACCAGGACGGGGATCGATGAAACGTTCGCCTGTAACTTCCATATAAATGCGGGGTAAACTATCATCAAATTCGTGTCTTTCCTCTAACCAGATGCGACGAATTTCGCTCATTTCTTCTAGGGTAATTAGAGTGATGTCGCGCATATTTTCTGGTGCTGTGTGCCGGATTTGTGTTTGAACAGTAAGAAGTTTTCTAAGCCAGTCTTCCCGTGCTTCTTTAAGATAGGGACCAGGAATAGGCTCAACTGATATTTCATCATCTAAGTTGCGTTCATATAGCTGCACATCACCATTTCTACGTCTGAAATCTCGTCGATCGCGGTTCTCTTCAGCATCTAATTCTACTCGGAAATCTAGTAGAGGTTGTAACCACTCTTTCTCTTCATCATTTTGAATCATTGCGGTCAGTGATTTATCCTGACTTACCAAGGTGCAAACCCAACAGCCAAAACGAGAGCTACCGCAACTAGGAGTCGATGTATCTACAACCAAAGGACATTCATTATCAGCGCTAGCACCTCTGTACATAGCAAATAAGTCCTTGTTGCTGTATTCCCAGGGATTTTCCCATTGCATAAGATAAAGCCAAACTTCATCATTTCGCCAGTCTTCAATTGGGCTATAAACCAGAGAGTTTGGCAAGTTCATGTTAGGACTGAGGCGATCGCGTACTCGCTTTGCTTCCCATTCTTTCATTCTGTTAGCACGTTTTGTGCTTTCAGCTTTGCGAATACCCAAGACAAGAATAGCTTCCCCACTGTTTCGGATAACATTACGAATAAAGCGGTTAGATGGATTTATTTTCAGGCGTTCTGTACACCACCGAAATTTTCCTCTTGGCGCTGGGTAGCCTTTACCTATCAAACCTACCCAGAATGTCTCTTTTAATTCTGGTTGTAGTAGATGGGCTTCAATTGGCATTTCTTGCTTTTGAGCAGCTACTTTCATCTGCTCCAAGGATTTGCGTACCCAAGCAGAAACATAGGGATTTTCTACAAGTGTATCTGTTGTGATAACGTGTATTGTTTTAATCCGTTTTTCTAGAGGAAGTGCTGCGATCGCATTCCAGATTAACTGCAAAGTAGCTGTGGAATCTTTACCACCAGAGTATCCAACGACCCAAGGAATGGCATCCAGACAGTATAATTCTTGTATTTCAGTGGTGAGTTCTTGGATATAATCGACTAACTCTGCCACACTACGAGCTTGCTGACTTTGATTTTCTGAGTGTTGTGCTGTAGCCATTTCTCCTTCTCTGTCTAAACACGGACGTTAGTTACCCGAATTATATGTAGTGCAATTGCAACCCTAGTATTGTAGAACGTAAAGTTTTTAAAAACTTGTCCATATTAACCGAATTTTATAGAGAATTAATTTGTACCAAACCTTCCAGTTTTCAAAAACCAGCATGAAGGACAGCGCATCTAACCCAACCACTGACATCGCTAGCGAGTACTTGCAACGGGAAATCAAAGACCAACAGCTACTCGCTTTACTGCTAGAGAAGTTCCTTGGCAGGAAAGATCGCATTCTTGTTCAGAAAACCGAGATGGGTGGTACCGAGGCTTATGTTGGTTCTGTCACCCTAGAATGGTTTGCGGGTCGTGTTCACTTCGCGTCTGGCTTACCACTGCTGCAAAAAAAGTACAATCCAGATACTGATAACATCGAAATTGACGCGGATAGCATTGATGAAATTCAACAACGTCCCCTTGATTGGTCACGTCAAGCACCGCTAGTCCAGTATTTAGCTGCGCGGAAAAATCACAAGTTTCCGCCAGTTCTCGTGGTGATTAACCAACCGTGGGTGGATAATCCCAAAGCTGCTGAGTGGGATAGTCAGGGACGTGCCACAAAATCTACTACCGAATTCACTGCACTGGATAAAGATGATAAAGTCGGTCTGCTAAATCTTTCTGAGGAGAATGTCACCATTTATGCCTTGGATGGTCAACACCGATTAATGGGGGTGCAGGGTTTGATGGAGTTGATCAAAACTGGCAAACTCCAGCGATACAGAAAGGATAAAACCGCTTACGAAACTTTCATTACGTTGGCTGACTTGGTAGAACAATATCGTGTCGAACCAAGTTATCTGCAAAGCTTGCACAAGGAAAAAATTGGTATTGAGTTCATTTGTGCGGTTGCGGCTGGTGAAACCCGCGAAGAAGCAAGGCGACGGGTGAGGTCCATCTTTGTTCATGTCAATTTGATGGCTGCACCCTTGAGTAAAGGACAGTTAGCACAGCTGAATGAGGATGATGGTTTTTCGATTGTTGCTAGAAAAATCGCTGTCAACCATCCACTTTTGGAACAACAGGAAACGCGAAAGCCTCGCGTCAATTGGAATAGTGCGACAGTTGCAGCGAACTCAACAGTTTTGACAACGCTGCAAGCTTTAAAAGAAATGTCTGAACGATACTTGGGGCAAAAGTACTCTCACTGGAAACCCTTGGATAAAGGTCTAATTCCCATGCGTCCAGAGGATGAGGAACTTTATGAGGGGATACAGGAGTTTCATAAGTTATTCGATTGTTTGGCAAGTCTTCCAAGTTATAAGCTTCTTGAAGATGAGGCTACGCCTGCGTTGCGACGGTTCAGCTTTGAGAAGGATGGCGGCGAAGGAAATATGCTTTTCCGTCCTGTTGGTCAAGTAGCTTTAGCGCAAGCTTTGGGTATTTTGGTTTTTAAGAAAGGGCTTTCCCTGGCAGACATTTTTAAGAAGCTGCAAAAGTTTGACCGTTCCGGTGGTTTTAGCGGTATGGAGTACCCCCAATCTCTCTGGTACGGTATTTTGTATGACCCAAACAAAAAGCGGGTGCAGGTTGCTGGACGGGATTTGGCGGCGAAGTTACTGATTTACATCTTGGGTGGAATTCAGGATCAGATGGAACGTGCGGAACTTCGCAAGGATTTGGCTAAAGCTAGAACTGTAGAAAATAAAACAATAGGTTTTGATGGTAAGTTTGTTGAACCTAAAGCGGTAGGACTTCCACCTGTCTTATAATTTGCAGAGTTAGCGGGGAACTTCTAAATTTGGAAGTAGTCTAAAAACTAAAGAATTGAGACAAAGCAGTAAATCTTTTGGGTTTCAGTGGAGAGAGCTTGGCTCTCGTCCACTAACTCTGCCACGCTACATTGAGCTTGGTCTTTTGCCTCTTGCACTGTTGTAACCCCCATTCCGCACCCTAAATGTCGCACATGAATAAGATGAAGGAAAAGTAGTACATAAAAACTAAAAAAAGAGTAGGTAACAATTCAGCAATTGAGAATAAGTAGCGATAGGTAGTCAAGAGAATGAATTTAGAGGCATATTCCCATGCTCAAGCGATCGGGAAACCTTGGTGAGGATTGAGTTACGAAAATAAAAGAAATAGAAAAATTTAAGTTTTCTCAAAAGAAAGATAGAAAAATTGAGACAGAATTGCGCTCGGAGAATTCTGTTGTTATGTTTAATGTCGAAGAGATGTCTATACAGAATATAGACCATTTGGGGATAGTAGATGCTATTGGATTAGTAGAAATTATTAATGATTTATTGGGAAAAGAAGAAGAAGAGAAGGTGAGTGCTGGTCACGTTGTGAAAGCCATGATTTTAAATGGATTAGGATTTGTATCTCAGCCTTTATATATGTTTCCAAAATTTTTTGAATCAATTCCTTGCGAGCATTTAATAGGTGAGGGAGTCAAAGCCGAATATTTAAATGATGATAAACTAGGCAGAGTCATGGATAAAATGTTTCTCACAGGACTAGAAACAATATTTTTAGCAATTAGCTTAAATGTTGTCAAGAAGTTTAAAATACAGACAACAACGTCACACTTAGATTCATCATCAATCCACGTACATGGAGAATATAAAACAACTTTACCAGAAGTGATATTTGAGAATTCAAAAATTGAAGATGAATCTGACCAAGAAGAATCACAGTTAAAATCCAAACAGGCAATAAATATTACCTATGGATATTCGCGAGATCATAGACCAGATTTAAAACAATTTTTAATAGAATTAATTTGTACGGGGGATGCAGATATACCCTTATTTTTTAAAACAGCATCTGGAAATAAAGTGGATTCTTCGTACTTTGGAGAAATTGCTGTTGAGTATAAAAATCAAATCCAATTAGATAGTTTAATAGTGGCAGATTGTGCTTTATATACAGAAGCGAATCTCAAACTCATGTCGGAAATGAAATGGCTATGTAGAGTGCCGTTAAGTCTAAAATTAGCACAATCATTAGTCTCAACATTACCAGAATCAAAATTTACCGAAAGCGAACTCAAAGGATATTCATTTGTATCTCAAGAAAGTGATTATGGTGGAATAGAGCAGAGATGGTTAGTTGTACAAAGCCAAGAAAGAAGAGAGGTAGATTTACGGAAACTCTCCCAAAAAATTCTGAAAGCTGAAGAAAAAGCTCGCAGTGAATTGAAGAAGTTATCTTCGGAAAAATTTGCCTGTGAAGCTGATGCGGTTAAAGCATTATCAAAACTTTCTCAAAAGTTCAAATATCATCAAATTGAGAAACATAAAGTGACTGTAATAACACCAAAAGCACAAGGAGCAGAAATCCCATCAGATATTTATCAAATATCAGCAACAATCATAAAGGATGAAACTAAAATAAGTCAGGACTCTCTGAGCGCTGGAAGATTTATCATTGCTACAAATGTTCTAGAGCTAAATCAGCTTGGCAATAGCACCATGATTTCCCACTATAAAGCACAGCAGTCGTGCGAGAGAGGATTTGCTTTTCTCAAAGACCCATCGTTTTTTGCAAATAGTGTTTATCTCAAAAGACCCGAAAGAATTGAAGCATTGGCAATGATAATGGGTTTCTGCTTATTAGTTTATAAGTTAGCACAGCGACAAATACGACTGGCTTTATACGAGTCACGATTAACTGTTAAGAATCAGCTAGGAAAGCCTATAGACAATCCTACATTAAAGTGGATATTCCAATCTTTTCAATCAATTCATCTCGTGATTTTTCATGAAAAAAAACAAGTTTCAAATTGGAATCAACAGAGAAACTTTATTCTAAACCTATTACCTGAAGACTGGAGCGCGTTATTATCGATTCATCACATAATTAGATTTTTTAAATGTATAATTTCTCCAGCAACGGGCTATTTTTTCTTTAGAAAATAGCTTTAAATCATTATATCTAATGTTTTTTTGTGAGACTGATACATCAGTGAAATCATAACTTAATTCAACTAACTATAGAACTTTATCTATTAATCGCGACAGAAAATCTATTGCAGTCTTATTGCTAATAATTGAGAATAGCTTGGATATCTTAGATATGAGTTTTCAGGCTTTCTCATCTGTTTTTATGAAAAAAACAGTATAATTTTATTCTTGTTTTAGAGATTTCATTCAGTAATTCCCGTTTGTGACAGTTGGGGTGCGGAATGGGGGTTGTAATCCCTGATAACCAAGGATTTAATATTAGCATATAATTATAGACAAATTTTATACAAAATTGATGCGTACTATTATGGTTAAAACGAATGACGCTTATACCAACAGCGTCTCATCTGAGGTGAAAGTTAAGTTTAGTGCCTTCATCGAGCCGTTCTTTTCGGAGCATTATCGGGAGTCGTGCTATCCAGGGCTGATTTTTCACCAGGGGAAGCGGACTATGCTGCAAATCAATGTACCGGCTGGTGACTTTCCCGCTCTTCTAGTAGCAAAACCTGCTACTGAGAATGATCCTGATTCAGGCAAACAACGCCCAGAAGTGCCAGGTCATGCTGATGAAATCAAACAATATATTATCGAACACGCCCAAAAAGGAAAACCTTGGATTTTAGGAACAATTACCGCAAATGTATCTCCAGGGAAGATAAAAATTCTGGAATTTGGTAGGGGTATTTGCTTAGTTGTCATTCCTCGTGGGGTCAAGTTAGAAATCACTGATGGACAACATCGTAAGAGTGCGATTCAACAATTGGTTGAAGGTGATGAAAGTTACTTAATTAGCGATGATGACTTTCCAATTACTCTGGTGTTAGAGGGAGACTTACAGCAATGTAAGACAGATTTTCGAGACATGGCTCAAACCAAACCTTTAGATAAAGCTTTGTTATTGTCTTTTGGTCAGTTTGAAGGTCGTGTTGGTATTACTAAAAAATTGGTACAAATAGTACCAATATTTAAAGATAAAACAGACAAAATTCATAACTCACCACGCATAAAAGACAAATTAATTTATACAAATAATTACATAGCTAGGGCTGTAAGTTGTGCTTTTACTAACAATCCAGATGATGAACTTAAAGACTACGACGTTGAAAGTTTTTCTGAAGCTTTAGTAAAATGCCTCAATCAGTTTTTATTAGAATGCAACAATACAAAATATATTTTTGAAACTAGTGTTGAGGATTTGACTGTTGATGATGTAAGAAAATTCAAGGATGAATGTTTACTCGGAATGAGTGTTGGGCTAGAAGTTCTAGGTAGATTACTATACTGTACATATGACAAGGCAAGAAATTATTTTGATCAAGATAAGGTTTCCCAACTAGCACAACTAGATTGGTCGAGAGAAAACCCACTTTGGAAGGATAACATAGTTAGGATAGACCCCAACCCTAAAAATCCACAGAAGCCTTATAAACTATCTACTGCTGCAAATGCTGTAACAGATGCAGTCAAGATGGTAAAAATAAGACTGGGATGGATATAAATCTTTGTTTTGGAACGTAACTTAAATCAAGACAGGAATTTGGTTAAATCAAATTCCTCTTCTTGCTGCTCTATGTTGAATTTTTCCGAACTAAGAATTAATAAAATTCTCTCTGAATAATCTACTGCTCCTCGTAGCTCATTCTGTAATATTTCCAGTCCACCATTAGCATACTCTTCAAAAATTTGGTTACGTTGATGTTCGTGTTCTTCTTCATGAAGCGATAAAATTTTAATATCTTTAGTTTCAGTAATTCCTAGCAATTTGATTACCCAATCATGTCCCATTGTGGCAAAATACTCTAATCTAATTGGCGATGGTTCTCTTTTAGAAATTTCACCCAAAGGAACCCGCTTATTATGCTTTGCACCCAAAGCAGCAGCAAACACAATCACATCAGCGAATGTTTGAAAAGGACCTGTTGCACCATCAGCCGATGTTAAAGCTTTTACCAACTCAGCTTTATCTTTAGCAACTCTGATTCTGCCAGTATCAGCCATTATACTAATATCTACTTTGTCACAATCCTAACTCAAGGCTTCAAGCAATGTCTAAGGACAAGCCGCTACGAGTCTACGCACTATTTTATACCAATTGACCAGCGATCGCCCTCTCTTCCCTCTGCGTCCTCTGCGCCTCTGTGGTTCGTTTCTTCCAAAAGCGCGATCGCCTACCTCGGAAACTCGACATCTTCGTAAACGAGGGATATGGGAAAGTGAAAATCAACACTGGTTAAGTGAACTTCATCGCCCTCCTCGTAGGGATGTAACTCCCAGAAACCTGTATGATTTAGCCGAAAACACTCCACACTGATTTTTTCAGCATCAATAAGAACGTATTCTTTCAAAGTCTGTATCCGACGGTATTGGTAAAATTTACCGCCTCTGTCGTAAGCTTCTGTACTAGGCGAAAGAACTTCAACAATGAGACAAGGATACTGAATGAACTTAATAGCTTGTCTATCTCGTTCATCACAACTCACCATGACATCCGGGTACTGAAATGGTCCATTCTCAGATACACCTACTTTCGCATCCGCCATAAAAGCACGACAACCACGACCTCTGAGATGGCTTTTTAATGCCGAAGCCAAGTTGAGGGCAATGGTAGTATGAGGAATAGTACCCCCAGTCATCGCATAAACTTCGCCGTTGACGTACTCATATTTGGTGTCTTGGCGTTCTTCCCATTCCAGGTATTCCTGGGGAGTTATATATCGTTTGTCTGAACTCGCAACCATAACCCAATACCTTGCTATTGTTTTATTTACTTCTTAAACAGTCTCTTCCCTTGGCGTCCTTTGCGTCTTGGCGGTTCATTTCTCTTAAATTCTCACGCTAAGACACAAAGACACAAAGTTTTTCTTAGTACAGCATTTTATTAATTCGTAATGTTTTTAAACGCACCAGGTAGCTAAGTAAGCGCAGCGAAAAGTTCTGCAGGAGGGTTTCCCTCCGTAGGAAACTTTTCAAGACAAAGGGACGCAGAGTCTTGGTTTAAGTTTTCGCTATCAAACAGATGCAATCATGTACTTAGCGCCTTTGCGCGAAATTTTCATATCCCTACCCCTCGCGGTTCACCTCAACAATCACCGTATACTCAAACTCATTCGGACTTTGCCTAACCAAAGCATACCGTTCCCCACTCAACTCAATAGAATCTTGTTCACAATCAGGCTTTGAAGAATAATAAGTCAGCACATATTCCCTACCAATTCTTTCTGCCATCTCTTCTTCTACTTCACCTCGCCACTGCGTCTTACTCACCAACACAATCAACTGATTTGCCAATTTGGGAATTGTCTTTGCAATTTGCCGCCGAGAAATTTCATCCAAACTCCCAAAGGGTGAATCCATGACAATCGGGAAAGTACTACTATCAGGAACCAGTAGAATTTTTTTCTTTTCACTCCAATCCCGTACCATATCGATAATGCTGGCAATAAAAGATAAACTGAGAATTTGATTCTCTCCTGTAGAAGCTGCAACTGGCATTTCTAAACCAGCAGTATTCTCTACCAGCGTCAGTTCATATTTGTCGCTAATTTTGGGAATATATGGTGTAAATGAAATTTCGCTGAATATCTCTTGTACCCGCTTTTCGAGTTGCCAGCGAAACTGCTTTTCTTGACGGTTTCTAACTTCCGTGAAACGTTCAATTGCATCTTGAGTTGCCGCTATACGTCGTTGCGCCAGTGCTTGCCTATCTTCATTCAGTTTTTGCTTGGCGATTTGTTTTCTCAAAACTTCCAACTCAGTTTTAAGAGTCGCAATTTGCTGCTGATTTGCACCCTGTTCTAATATTAAATCTCTGATTTTCTCTTCAATCTCATCCAACCGCTTTTGTAAACTGCTAATTTCTTCATTGGCATCTTTCCGCAACCGTTCTTGGATATTATCTAACTCACCTTCAATTTGGGAGATAGTTTGTCTTAACTGATTAATCCTCGTTTGTTCTCTGTCAACTTCTTCCCAAAAGCTGACTGCTTGCTTGTCAATTTCATCCACTTGAGCACTCATGCGGATCGCTGTTTCTTGCACCGCCGAAGAACCCGCTTTATCCAATATTTTTCTCACATTCTTGTGCGAGTGACTTCCATCGCGTAAGTCTGCACCACAAATACAGCGTTGAGAGTCAAGTAATTCATTCACAAATTCCCGCGAAATTCCAGAGGTTAACTCGCCTCGCTGCTTCAAATCATTTATAATTTCCCGAAATTGTGCTGTTGTTTCTGAGAGCAATACTGTATAACCGCGTGCAGAAATCGCTTTTTTGATTGCTTCCTTACTTTCTCTCAGGTTTTCCTGACTTGATGCTTTCTGTTTTTCTAACTCTTGCCGTCTTTCTTGCAATTCCTTAGCTGCACTAAGTTCTCTTAAAAGGTTGCTTGTCTCTTTTTTAAAAGTTTCTTGATATTCCGACTCTTGTTTAATTTCTGTTTGCCGCTTGCTGATGCGCTCAATTTCCTGTTCTAGATTGTCCTGCTGTTTCAAAAGCTGTTTAATTTCTGAATCACCAATTGCCTTTAACTCATTTTCTAAAGTTTTTTTAGCTTCCTTCAGGTGAGTGATGGAACGGTTGATGACTTCCACACCTAAGAAAATCTTCGTGGCTTCAGCAATTTCTGCTTTCTTATCAGAACGGACTATCTCTTCAATGCGCTCGCCGTCAAAGAAGAAATATTGATGTAAACTCACAGGTAAAATTTGGGCTATCACTTCTTCTGGTTGCTGAGGTGGAAAATACCAGCGTCCATCATCTCCAGCTACCTGCATACGCAATTCTGTCTTGCCAACGTTGAAGTCAGTTGGGTTTTTATAAACCTTACATATGCGTTTCACGTTGTAGCGTTTGCCTTCATGTTCCCACTCCAACTCTACCCAACATTCTACAGCTTGCCCTGGTTTTGCTTCCGCTATAGCACGCTTATTCACCAACTGTTCAACTGATGCAAAAGCTGCACTAAATTTCTCATACAGTACCCAAGTAAACGCATTCAAGAGACTGGTTTTTCCTGAACCATTATTGCCGTGAATGATCGTTGTGTTACAACTGTCTGTTCCCGCAACGATGATTTCCGGCGTTTTGCCATAAAAAGACCGAAAGTTGCAAAGCTTAATTGAAGTCAGCTTCATCGTACCGCTTCCTTCACAATCGCCAGAATATCATCATTAATATGGCTGTTAATTTTCTTATCTAGTCGGCTTTTTTCTAGTTGCCATACGCGATCAATAATTTGTCGCACTTCTGGCGGAGCACTGGTAATTGGCTCCTGCACATCATCTATATTATGTTCTTTATTATTATCTTCTTTATTCATTTTTTTTCAATAAAATTTTAGTTATATTTTAACCAGTCTACTGGGCTTATTGCATCTTAATATATGTAACTTTTTAATTTTTCAAAATTCGCGCATTTTATTTCATAAACTTTTCAAAAAATGCTTGCTTTTTGGGTCTTTCTGATATTATCATATTACTTAATATAATTTTTTTATCATTGAAATATTGATCGCTTTAAAAAAATAGTCAATATTTCCATTATTTAAAGTATACCCGATTGCCCCGCTCGGTAGATCATCTATTTATAATAATTTAAATTTTTTCTTGCCCAGATGTGAAAATTATTTCACGCCAATCCGGAAAGTTTTTCTTGGCGGATTGGCGCGATACTCAAAAATTAAATATCCAGTAATCCGTATCGCTTCTGTAAGTTCAATAACTTGATTCTAGCTTCACCTGCATTATCAGCTAAATCAGCAAACTCAACAAATCTCAGTAATTCCTTTCGCAGTAAATTGCGCTCAACTTCTAAAGTTTTCCTGTCTAAATCTGGTGGCAAAACAATCATGTCAAATATCGTGGCGCGTTCCTTTTTTGGGTGAGGACGCAAAACTCGTCCGCGCCGCTGAATGAACTGGCGAGGATTACCAGAACTTGCCAAAATCACAGCCGTCTGAATTGCTGGAATATCGACTCCTTCATCTAAACAGCGAATTGCTACTAAACCTTGCAATTCGCCGCTTTCAAATTGACGGCGCAAAACTTCTCTTTCTTCTAAAGATGTTTGGGCGGTGTAGGTGCTTACCTTGTAACCAAGTTCTACCCCCAAAATTTTGGCGACGGCTTTTAGTTGGTGCAAGCTAGAACGCTGTCCCACGTCTTGTGAACCATCACTGCAATAGAAAAGCGTGTGAGTCGTTTCGCGGCGAGTTGACATTAACTCCCGCAAAGCATTTAACTTATTTTCTGCTGCACCAATTAACCTGGCTCGTTGCATCAACAACGGCTTCAAATCTTCGTTATCTTCAAAATATGCCGATTCCACATTTTCTCGTTGCCGATAAAGTAGCGCCCGTCCAATTTTTTGCGTTAATTTAGCATATGCGCGGCTTTCTGTATCTGTTAACTCTACTAATATAGGATAATAAAGATAATGTACCAAAGCATTTTGAGCGATCGCATCTCTTAAAGTTAATTCTGGTTGGAGAACAGGACCAAAATAATCAAATAAAGATTGAGTCCCACCTTCATCAAAATACCTTTCTGGTGTAGCAGACAAAGCCAGTCGCAAGCCAATACGGCGAGGTAAACTTTCTTCCAACCTGGGTGCGCCTAAGTTATGTGCCTCGTCTCCAATAATTAAAGTTTTTTCAGGAAAATACTTGAGTTGAGATTGGAAGCCATCTCCAATTAAGGTAGAGTTGCTAGTAATCACCGTGAGAAAACGTTGAGAACCAGAACGTATATTATAAAGTTGTGTGGAAAGTTGACTCTGCCAATTACGTACGTTTTCAAAAGCTAAGATGGGTTGCAAATTAAATTTTTCACATTCTCGCGCCCACTGAGTGACAAGATGTCGGTAAGGACACACCACCACCAAGACTTGCAAGTTAATTTGCTTGTATAATTCGCAGGCGATCGCCAGTGCAGTAATTGTCTTCCCACTACCAGTTGCCATCTTCAGGGTACCTCTGCCGTTATTGGCAAACCAGTTGTTAACGGCTTGTTGCTGATATCCCCGCAATTGCAGAGATGGTGGCATTCTGGGGCATCCTGGTGATGGTTGTGTCTGATAACCGCCCCTTGTTTCGCCTACAAATGGTAATTTGAGTTTGAAAGTGGGCGGTTGCTTAACTTGGTTCTTTACTACATACATAAACTAATTCATTGATAAGGGAAGTGGTGAGTGGGGAGTGAGGATAGGTTCGTGTTCGTTGTTAATTGTTAGTTCAATTTTCTACTAACCACTAACTACTACCCATTACCCAGTCCCTATTCCCCATTCCCCATTCCCTATTTATCAGTTGTAATTGCGCCAAATGGCAACAAGGGAACCTTGCACCTGTACTTGAATGGCGTTCACTTCTATGGGATCGTATTTAGGGTTTGCAGGTTTGAGGGAGACGCGATCGCCTAGTCGATAAAACCGTTTCAATGTGGTACCATATCCATCCACTCGTGCGGCGACTATGGTACCATTTCTCACTTGATCGGGTTCTGGTACTGGGCGCAGAAATACCAAATCTCCATCGACAATAGAATCTTCAATCATGCTGTCCCCAGCAACCCGCAAAGCATAAGTTTGCGGAGGTAATGTCAAACTAGTTAAATCTACATTTTCTACAGCCTCAGTGAAAGGTTCTATTAATCCACCAGCGGCGATTGTTCCCAAAACTGGTACACCTTGTTTTATCGCTTGCAGAACTCTAATTGTCCGTGCCTTACCTTCACTCCATTCAATGTACCCCTTGGTGCGTAAATGTTCCAAGCGGCTTTGAATTGGTGCAGGCGATTTTAAATTCATCGCCTGCATCATCTGTCGAATTGAAGGTGAATGCTGATGGACTCGTATATATTCTCCTAGCCATTCGTAAAGTTCTCTTTGCGCTTCTGTGAGACGTTCCATAAATTTGTAGGGAGGTAAATACTAATGTTCTTAGAACATTAGTACTACAAAAAACCTCCCTATGCACTATATATTTTGGGATTTTTGATTTTTTATTTAAGAATTTAGAACACAGAAGTTAAAACTGAGGAGTAAATACTTAGCAACTTATGACTCATCACTTAAAATTCCTCTGCCCCTAAAATACTTGCAAGTAAAGCTTTTTGAACGTGCATCCGATTTTCTGCTTGGTTCCAAATGCGTGAGTGAGAACCTTCCATCACTTCATCGGTAATTTCTTCACCGCGATGTGCTGGTAAACAGTGTAAAACAATTGCCTCTGGGTCAGCAAGGCTCATCAGTTGTTCATTGACTTGATAAGGTTGGAAAATCGGCATGCGATCGTCTGCTTCTGATTCTTGCCCCATACTTGCCCAAACATCAGTGTAAATGACATGAGCACCTTTTGTCGCGACTTCAGCGTCATGAGTTAAGAGGACTTCGGTTTTATTGGCTGCGATCGAACGTGCTGTTTCTATAATTGCTGCATTTGCTTCAAATCCACTAGGTGTGGCAATTCTCACATTCATTCCCACCAAAGCACAGCCTAACAACAGGGAATTAGCAACATTATTCCCATCCCCTACATAAGTTAAAGTCAATCCAGAAAAAGTGCCAAAGCATTCTTGAACTGTCATCAAATCAGCGAGTACCTGACAGGGATGCTCTAAATCAGTGAGAGCATTAATAACAGGAATTTTGGCATAATTGGCAAAAATTTCTAATTCTTGCTGTGCAAAGGTACGAATAGCCAAAACATCGAGGTATCTATCCAAAACCCGCGCTGTATCTTGCACTGGTTCACCGCGACTCACTTGAGTGACATTAGGATTCAAGTCAATCACTTGTCCACCCAGTTGGTACATTGCTACAGTAAAACTCACCCTTGTCCGAGTTGAAGCTTTGGAGAACAACAGCCCCAACACCTTCTGACACCGCAACCTCAGCTTTTGTGATTTTAGCTGCGATGCCATTTGCAGAAGTTCTAGAACTTCCGTTGGACTAAAGTCTGCCAGACTTAAGAAATCTCGTCCGATCAACGCTGCCATGCTTCTGATGATCTGTAAAAAACAATTCTGTCTTTTTGTGAGAGTGTACCTAGCCGTTTCAAAAAATGGTGCCTTAAAACTGTACCAGATATTTTTGTGTCTAGCCCATAATTTAAGGTGGCTTTGGTCTATGATTTAGTTTATCAATTTCATCAGTGATAAAAATCACAAATTTATTTTAATCTCTTTCCACTTGCAGCGCTTTAATATATTTCCGGCTGAAAAATCAACAGTATGAGAATAATTACTTATTTTCAGGCTCATTTGGACTCAATACTGCTCTTCAATTAAATATTGTACAATCAGCTAGCTTGTGGTATAATCATAAATTAGTGTGATGCTCAAAAAAGATAAGGTAAATCCTATCCTAAAAGAGCCAAGTACGCCAGCATAGCACAGTGGTAGTGCATCCGACTTGTAATCGGAAGGTCGTCGGTTCAAATCCGACTGCTGGCTTTTAAATAATGATAATCATTCCGTTAGGGGGAGAAAGCGACTGTACATTCACAAATTAAATGTCGCTGTTCACAAATTAATGTCGCATTTCACAAATTAATGTCGTTATTCACAAATTAGCGTCGCATATGCATTCTCTGTAGCCGTTAACAAATTAAATGTCGCTTACTTTGATTTTGATTTAGCTGTGCAAGAATTGCTACAAACAAAGTTAGAGCGTAATTTAATATTTTAACCTTAAATAAGGTATTGCAAACAAAGCAGACGGATTTGAACCCTTTCAACCCATCCAATTTCAAATATAAATAAATCCCTGTTTGTATATTTTTACTTGGCTAAAATATTTTGACAGCAATTCCTTTCAACCCGCCCTACACGGAGGGTTACATCCGCTTATGTTCTGGCTGATTAATTCGGGTAACTTGTTGCAACCCGCCCTACACGGGGAGGGTTATTGTTTACTAATGCACAGATTCAGCCAGTCTTTCGATGATTTCATTCTTTCAACCCGCCCTACATGGGGAGGGTTATTGTTCTTGCTAATTTTAGCTAATTTACGTCAATTTCCATTTCTTCAACCCGCCCTACATGGGGAGGGTACTGTTACTGGTGTGTGTCTCATTTGGAAACATTTGAGGAAGGACTTCAACCCGCCCTACATGGGGAGGGTTATTGTTACACTTTGAGGAAGAAAACAGCGAGCCGGAATTGATACTTTTCAACCCGCCCTACATGGGGAGGGTTATTGTTACCTTTTGAGGATGGTGTAGCGCATTTTGTTGATAGTCTTTCAACCCGCCCTACATGGGGAGGGTTATTGTTACTGAAGAAAATACTTACTGTTAGATACTGATAGTGCTCTTTCAACCCGCCCTACATGGGGAGGGTTATTGTTACCTCCCCCTTAAAACCCTTGTTATGCGGATGATTCCAAGGTGTGTAGCGCGGATGTATTTTTGTCCTTCCCAAATTACCGTTAAAAAGAGCAATTTTTGGTGCTACAAAACCCTGGAACCTTTGTAGCGCAAGAAAGCGCGGATGAATTGAGAAATTTTTCTCTTTTGAAATCGCTAAAAACAAGGATTGGGATGGGTTCCCCCTTGGTCGGGGGTGATTTGGTAGCCACTACAGCAGTATATCCGCGCCCTTATTGCTGGGAGCGCACCTAATTCCTGTCCGCAGACAGCAGCATCGGGGTGAGCAGCTACTAGGGTCAGAAAGCAAGACTATCTTCCAATAGTCAAACTAACCCAGATTTTTCACAGTTCAGCGGTTCCTAAGAACATGAACTGCGGCGCTATTACTTATTTTATTTTCAAGGTTCGGTATTTTTGCTCAATCGGGAGATTAAGATTTATTTTGACGAGAATGGTAAGCTGCGATCGCTAAAGAACGTGCTTTTTCTTGGGGACTGCCTCGAATGGGTTGGGGTCCTTGTTCTACGGGAATTTTTGCCTTAGCTGCTTGAGTGTGAATGCAGTCAATTAATCTGCTGTAACTCCAACGGTGCATATTTTGACGATATTGCTTGGCATATTTTTGTTGACCCTCCTTGAAGTTGGGACATTTGTTCTCGGCTTTGGCTTCAATTTCGCTGTGAATAACCTCGCGCACATTTTTGATATTGGGTACCACAATGCTGCCTGCTTGATAAGTTTGAGCGAGAGTAATAATTGACTTAGCAAGTAAGTTATCTAGATGTTTTCCTAGTTCGGATTCTGATAGTTGATTTGGTGTGCTGCGTTTTTGGGCTTTGTGGCGTTCGTGAGCATTTCGTTGTTGCTGTTGTCGTTGGCGGTTAAGTAATTTATAGTTCTTGCCAAGTAACTGTTTAAGACTACGGTATGCAAGCACTGTATTGGTGGAAGCATCAACGACTGCTGCGGTTGCAGGTTTTTCTAAGCCAAGACTAACACCAACGAGGATTGATGTTTGACCTTGATACAAAGGCTTGCTAGGACGTGGGTAAGGATTGTTGATTTTGGTTAGCGTTGAGCTAAGGCGTTTGACATAATTTTGCTGATTTGGGTTGAGGTCGCCTTTGTCTTGCATCTTGGTTAATTCTTTGGCTACCTCAGCAGCTTTGTCTTGGCTTACCGTTTCTGTTCCCTCAATTGTCCATAAACGAGTATCTAGGGAACAGTAGAGAGTCAAACGATGAACATTCCAGGGTGCTGCTGTCGCCGCGCTACCGCGAACGCCTGTGCCTTCGTTTTCTTGCCAAGCCAAGCGACCCGAACATAGGGTGAATAATCCACTGGAATACTGGTCTTTGCCGCTACGCTTGATTTGCTGGTCTTCTAAGAAGCGTTGAAACCAATGAAGTTGTCTGCGATCGCAATACACTTCAAATATATGCTCGCCCAAACCGCTGAACTTAACGCAGATACGACCGTTTTGGTTTTTTGACCAAATCAGGTCTTCCTTGGATGTAAATTGGACTGGAAATGGAATAGAGCTTGCTTTTTTGAGAAGACTACTTTGCCAGGAATGGGCTTCTTCTTCGCTTTGAGGGACAGTTGTTGTAGCAATAAGCAAAGTTTGCAACCATTGTTCTCCGGTTAAATCCCTACCATGAGGCATTCGACTAGCTAGTTGCTCTTTAAGACGTTCAATTTCTTTTTCTTTTTTGCGACGACGCAGAGCAAATTTTTTTTCATCTTCCTCTTCTTCTGTTACCTGGCAGTTATTTTTTAATAAGTAGGTGATAGCGCTGCGCTCTAGCTTATCCTCTGTTTGGTCGTAAGTCTCAAATAAGGTAGTTGATAGCTTGGAAGAAGCTTTGGAATTACTACCTTTTTTACTTTTTTTCTTCTGCTGTTGCTGATTACTGGGATGAGTAGTTATTCTCACCAGGATTTCAAGGGCTTTAGCTCGAATATTTTCCAGACTACAACCGCTGATTTCGACCAGTTCAGCATCACTTTTGAGCATAGACAACCAGCGGGTTTTTCCATCTACTTGCTTTTGTCGTCTCTGTTGCAAAGCTAACCAGGATTTGTAGATATATTCCGTTAATTCGATCGCTGATTTATAAAACCTTTTGGGTTGGTCTGCAAAACACTCTTGGTTTGCAAGCGAGTTACACACAGGTCTTACCACTCCGGGTGGAAGTTTTCCTGCTTGTAACCATTTCTCAAAATCAGCGTGTTTCCCTACTTGCTTCAAAAGCTCGTTAACCAGAGGTGTATTTTTCTCTGACATAATCTGCCAAAGATAGTGACGAGTGGATTCGCTTGCAACCAGGCGACATTGAATTGTGATAATGCTCATGTCGTTTTACGCAGGATTATCAATTAGAGGAATGATTGATAGAGTTTTGAGAAAAAAGTTATTCGTCCAAAAGTTCTAAGCAAGAAAGAGACGTGAATTTAACCACGCCTCTAGCTGAGGGAAAAACTTATGCAACTTGCTGCGCTACATCTGCTACTAGCAACCCACTAACAGCAATGATTAATAGTTGCGCTGCATCAGGAGTTTCACAACAAACTCGTTCATCTCGATTACACGCTTGCGCTATCCATTTACCCTCAAGATTCTGATAAAAAGTGCCAAGAAGCCGGGAACCATACCAAACTCGATAAAGTTCTCCAAAATCGTCTGGTATCGAGTCGATTTCAAATTCTGGTGCTACTGGATCAGCTTTCTGCTCAATATATTCCTCAAACTCTGATTGAGCCGAGGCTTGGTTATCAAACTCTCGTTGTGTCATCATGTGAGTGACCTCTTAATCGGGGTTTTACAAAAGGCGATCGCCCTCCGGCAAGAGACTGCGATCGCCTTTGTTTTTGTCTATCAATTAATCTACGTGTCGCGTAGGTATACGTCAAATGTAGATTTATAAAATTTAGAATGTTATAAATCTACTTGTAATACAAGATACCGACAAGTAGAGAAATCTACGTCTAGCAGCTACTAAACTGGGGATGTAGTGTATGTCTAGGAAGTAAGTGATTCGCTGGAAATTAAATGAAGTGATGGCACGAAAGCGAGTTAGGAACAAGGACTTGGCAGAGGCATTAGGGATAACAGAAAATTCGGTTTACAGACTTCGCAAGGTTGACCAAATGCCGCGATTGACGCCAGAAAGATTGAATGGCATTTGTAAGGTGTTAAATTGTCAGCCTGGGGAACTGTTGGAATATGAGTCAGATGATGATGATGGCAAGGTTGTTTCTATTGTTGATGTGGCGTAAGTATAAATGCTTTTTTAAAATCAAAGTAAAACTGCGTTCCGTCTAAGGGGTCTTTATTCTGAGAAAGGCAAGGGGGATGGCTGGAATGAGCAAACACATCACCCAACAAGCCCTAGAAAGTTACCTTTGGGGTGCAGCCACCATCCTGCGCGGGCTTGTCGATGCAGGGGACTATAAGCAGTTCGTTTTTCCGCTGTTGTTTTACAAGCGCCTGTCCGATGTTTGGGATGAGGATTTTACGCAGGCGTTAGAAGAAACGGGTGATGCAAATTACGCCAGTGAAACCGCCAATGACCGTTTTATTATCCCCGATGGCGCTCACTGGAAGGATGTTCGTATTGTTGCCAAGGACGTAGGGCGTGCTTTGCAGGATGCCATGCGGAAAATTGAAGCTGCTAACCCAGGTCGGTTGGATGGGATTTTTGGGGATGCACCGTGGACAAATAAAGAACGTCTGCCCGATTACACTCTGAAAAACCTGTTAGAGCATTTTTCCAGCGTGGTGCTATCTCTGGCAAACATCCCTGAAGATGAATTGGGCAATGCCTACGAGTATCTGATTAAACAATTTGCTGATGATAGCGGACACACGGCACAGGAATTTTATACCAATCGTACTGTGGTGCATTTGATGGTACAGATGCTTGCACCGGAACCAGGCGAAAGCATTTATGACCCCACCTGCGGTACGGGAGGGATGTTAATTTCAGCACTTGCGGAAGTTAAGCGCAAGGGAGGTGAATATCGTACTCTCAAGCTGTACGGGCAGGAACGCAACCACATGACCGCCTCTATCGCCCGGATGAATCTGGTGCTGCATGGTGTAGGTGATTACCAAGTGATGCGGGGGGATACACTGGAACGTCCTGCTTTTACTGAAAGCGATCGCCTACGAACATTTGATGTAGTCCTTGCTAACCCGCCCTACTCCATCAAGCAGTGGAATCGGGAAGCGTTTCAAACTGACCAGTGGGGGCGTAACTTTTTGGGGACACCGCCTCAGGGACGCGCTGATTATGCTTTTTTCCAGCACATTTTAAAAAGCCTCAACCCCAAAACCGGACGCTGTGCGGTTCTCTTCCCGCATGGAGTGCTGTTTCGCAAGGAAGAAGCCCAAATGCGGCAAAAGCTGGTGGAAGCAGATTTGGTAGAATGCGTGCTGGGGCTGGGGGCAAACTTGTTTTACAACTCACCAATGGAAGCTTGTATTGTTATTTGCCGTACCACTAAACCCCGCGATCGCCAAGGAAAAGTACTGTTTATTGATGCCGTTCACGAAGTCGCCCGCGTACAGGCACAAAGTTTTCTCAAGCCGGAACACCAGACACGCATCCTCAATGCTTACCAGCACTACAGCGATGAACCTGGTTTTGCCACAGTTGCAACTTTAAAAGAAGTCGCCGCCCAGGACTATAGTCTGTCCATCCCGCTTTATGTCCGGCGGACAATAGCCAACAACCAAACCCAAGAAGTAAAAACACTGGCTGAAGTTTGGGCTGACTGGGAACAAGGCAGCAGAAACTTCTGGCAAGAGATGGATGCCTTAGTTGATATGCTAGATTCTCTAGAAAATAACTAATTTATTTACCATTTTGGTAAAGTTTTCTTTAAACTAATAATGATATTTTAAGGGGTCTAACAAATTTGTTTACCAAAATGGTAAACTTGTATTAGTCTACTAACGCATGGAAATCACTTTCGGCGATCACAAATTGCAAAACCTATGCGAGCAAGAAAAAGTAGCACAAAGAAACTTGGGTGCAAACTGTGCCAAGAAATTGAGAACCCGGTTGGCTATGCTTGCTGCGGCTGGTTGTGTCACTGAATTACTTGCAGGTCGTCCCCATCCCTTAAAAGGAGATAGGGCAGGTGAATTTGCAGTAGACCTAGAAGGTGCAAAACGACTTGTATTTAAGCCAGATAACGACCCCATCCCCCTCACCGAAGATGGAAGCATTGATTGGTCACAAGTTACTGCTGTTTGTATTGTTTTCATTGGGGATTACCATGACTGAGACAACCCGAACATTCACTCCAGATTGGGTATCTCCTCCCGGTGATACCATCGCTGATTTATTAGAAGAGCGTGATTGGACACAAGCACAGTTAGCAGAGCGTTTAGGCTACACCACGAAACATATCAGTTTGCTCATCAATGGCAAAGCACCCATCAATGAAGAAACAGCCCTAAAGCTAGAACGGGTTTTGGGGAGTACAGCAGCATTTTGGCTCAGATATGAAGCTCAATATCGCGCTGCTCTAGCAAGCAAAGAAGAAGAAACCCGCTTACAAGGGTGGACATCTTGGTTAGATGGATTACCAGTTAAAGAATTGATGAACCAAGGTGTAATTCCCAAGTGCCATTTAGTCGCCAAGAATAAACCAAGTTTGGTAAAAAAGTTACTGCATTTTTTCGGTGTGGCTTCGCCGGAAGAGTGGCGAAGTTACTATGCAGGTATGGAAGTTTCCTTTCGTCGCACCCGCCAAGAACAAAGTGATGTTGGTGCTATTTCGGCTTGGTTGCGTTTGGGTGAAATAGAGGCAGAACAACTGGACTGTCCCAAATACAGTAAACCAAAATTTGAAAAAGCGGTGCGGGAAATTCGCACGTTGACAGTTTTACCACCAGAGGAATTTGAACCACAGATGCAACAGTTGTGCCGGGAATCGGGGGTTGTGCTTGTTTTAGTACCATCAATTTCCAGAGCGCACGTTAGTGGTGTAGCACGATGGTTAAATCCCCATAAGGCATTGATTCAACTTTCACTTTACGGTAAAACCAATGACCGCTTCTGGTTTAATTTCTTCCATGAAGCAGCACATATCCTGCTACATGATAAAGAAAATATTTTTCTGGATGAATGGGATAGTGGGGAAACTTTGGAATCGGAGCCAGAACGCGAAGCAAATCAATGGGCGCGGGAATTTTTGATCCCACCTGACTATGAGGGAGAATTAGCGGCACTTAAATCTAAAACAGATGTTATCGATTTTGCCCAGCGTATCGGCATTCATCCCGCTATTGTTGTGGGACGGCTGCAACATGATTGTATAATTCCTGTCTCTTGGATGAATGGCTTAAAGGAGAGTTTTTGTTTTCAAGGGGTAGAATAAGTACACTATGATACAAGCCGATACGTTAAAACCAGGTTGGTCATGGGTAAAGTTTGGGGATGTGGTGCGCTTAAGCAAAGACCGTGCTGCCAATCCTGAAGCAGAAGGTATTGAACGATATGTCGGTCTTGAGCATATTGACCCCGATGATTTGCGGATACGGCGATGGGGTCTAGTTGCTGAAGGCATAACCTTTACCAGTCGCTTCAAGCCTGGACAGGTATTATTTGGTAAGCGTAGGGCATATCAGCGAAAGGTGGCTATTGCTGATTTCGAGGGGGTTTGCTCTGGTGATATTTATGTCTTTGAAAGTGCCAACCCCAAGGTTTTACTGCCGGAACTGTTGCCATTTATCTGCCAGACAGATCGCTTTTTTGACCATGCCGTAGGTACATCAGCAGGGTCACTGTCGCCTAGAACCAACTGGACAAGTCTTGCCAATTTTGAGTTCGCCCTCCCGCCCCTGGAGGAGCAGAGACAGCTGGTAAATATTTTAAGCAAGATTGATTATACGCTTGAATCTTTGCAGGCTGTTGCACAGCAGGCAACTAATTTACAAGACGCTTATATACTTGAAAAAATAAAACATATATCTCAAGCATCTCCTAATATTTTGCTAAATGATATCGCAGATGTTCAGTACGGTCTGACTGTAAATGCAAAAAGAAGAAATACCATTGTTCAAGCACCTTATCTTCGTGTTGCGAATGTCCAACGAGGTAGTTTGGATCTAAGTGAGATTAAGTTGATTGGTAAACTTGATGGTGATGATGCGTTTATCCTTCAAAAAGGCGATGTTTTAATTGTTGAAGGGCACGCAGATGCAAATGAAGTAGGGCGGTCAGCAATTTGGACAGATGAAAATACAGAAATGCTTCATCAAAATCATCTCATTCGCGTGCGATGTCAACCAAGTGTTTGTTCAGAATACCTTTGTGCTTTTCTTAACTCCTCAATTGGACGTTGCTATTTTAGAGCTAATGCGAAGAGTACAAGTGGTCTCAATACCTTAAATTCAACTGTCGTTAAAAACATTAAAGTTCCTCTCCCATCTCTTAGAGAACAAAAGCATACTATACAAATTCTTACAACGTTTTGTCAGGCAATTAGCTTCACAATTGAGAGAACAGAAAAACTCAAGAACATTCGTAGGAATTCGCTTTTAAACATGGGGAAAAACTAATGTTCAACGAAGCCAACACCGTCGAAGCCTTTGTGCATGACCTTCTCTATGGAAAGGTCACAGCAACCGCACCTCCTGCCCCAGGCTTTTCCCGTAAGGGTAACAAACTTAACGGTGTCGGCTGGCACTTCCTACCCGCCCAACATATCCCCCGCCAGCCGCAAGATGTCTTCGTTGAATCCTTCCTCCGCGATGCCCTCATCCGTCTTAACCCAGAAATCGCTGCCAATCCCAACCGCGCTGAAGAAGTATTGTACCGCCTGCGGGCGATTGTGCTATCGGTGCGTAGCGACGGAATTATCAGAGCAAACGAGGAATTTACCGCCTGGTTGCGAGGCGATCGCTCGATGCCGTTTGGCGAAAACCACGAACACACCACGGTACGCCTGATTGATCCCACAAACCTCGATAACAATCAATATATCGTAACCACCCAGTACACCTTTCGTGCTGGTCCGGCTGAACGCCGTGCTGATTTGGTATTGCTGATAAATGGCTTGCCCCTGGTGCTGATTGAAGCCAAAACCCCCGTGAGGAAAGCGGTAAGCTGGGTTGATGGAGCATTGCAGGTGCATGACGATTACGAGAAAAACGTCCCAGAACTGTTTGCCTGCAACGTGTTCAGCGTCGCCACGGAAGGCAAAGAACTGCGCTATGGCTCGATCAGAATGCCTGTTGAGTTATGGGGTGTGTGGCGGTTGGATGATGATGCACCCCCATCAAGCCTTGCGTCCCTCAAGCACACAATTACCTCCCTGCTACGCCCCTGGGTGATTCTAGATATTCTGAACCACTTCACCTTATTCGCTACAGACAAGAAAAAGCGCCGTTTAAAAATTGTTTGTCGTTATCAACAGTATGAAGCCGTCAACCGCATCGTTGACCGCGTAGTGGCTGGCAGACCCAAGAAAGGCTATTGATTATGAAGAAATAGTGGAGTTTATTAATGACCAATTACCTAAAAATGAACGGATTGGTAAAGCTTTTCGTGAAGAACAACGAATGTACCCAGAAATTGCCATTCGAGAATTAGTTGCAAATGCAATTATTCACCAAGATTTTAATATAACTGGAACTGGACCAATAATTGAAATTTTCTCTGATAGAATTGAGATTACCAATCCAGGCGTCCCGCTTATCGATACAATGCGGTTTATTGACGAACCACCTCGTTCTCGTAACGAAGACTTAGCTGCTTTCATGCGTCGTATAAATATTTGCGAAGAGCGGGGAAGCGGTATTGACAAAGTTATCAATGCGGTAGAACTTTTCCAGTTACCAGCCCCAGAATTTAGGGTAACCAATAATCACACACAAGTAACTCTTTTTGCTTACAAAAAATTGGCTGATATGGATAAAGCAGATAGAGTTCGAGCTTGTTACCAACATGCTTGCTTACGCCATGTCTCAAATGACCACATGACAAACTCATCATTACGAGAGCGTTTCTCCATAAAAGACGAAAATTATTCTATGGCTTCCCGTATTATTTCTGACACAATCAATGAAAGCTTGATCAAACCTTACGATCCAGAGAATACATCTAGAAAACACGCCAAGTATGTACCATTTTGGGCGTGAATCCCCTAACCGCTAAATATGTATAATTCTTATGTGACTGTCATGTGACTGAGAAGGCTGCTCGGCATTATATTTCAAAATGCAAAAGACTTGAAAACCATGCAGGAAGGCGGTTTGCGCTGCTACCTCACTTGTGATTCTTATGTGACTGTTATGTTTACACTAGGCTTTAGCTAGAGCCAAAAGCCGTATTTTGTTACTATGGCTTTATTAAAGGGAACGGCGATCGCTATTCTTCAACCAGGCTTTAATAATGCTTTTGATACTTTGCCATCTCAGCAAAAGATGTAAAACACCTTGGGCATTGCCCTTCCACCCATAAAGCTGGTATAGGAAAAGGCTTTTCACAAACAGGGCATTTTGATAGCAAGCGTAACTTGTGGCGATCGCATCCTACCGTTACTTTAAATTGCCACTCAATTTTATGACATGGCGACTGGGCATAACAGGCTCCACATAACCTAATAGGGCTGTGCTTCATTCCTACACCAAGTGGAGGTAGCATTTCTCGCAATCTATCAGCTTCAACTTCTACTACAGTTGCTAGCGCTTCTAATTCTTGATGAGTAGGAAAGGGATTGAAATAAAACTTTTCCCAACGCGCTAACACCGCCCCAAGCCCTGCAACCTCACCCAATCCACTAGCGGCAGAAAATTTATTACCTTTTTCTCGTCGAAATCTACCTAAAAAATGGCTGATACTTTCTCCCTCATAAGGCTCGACTCTGATTAGCCAAAGTTGTCTTTTTTCATCTACATTTTCTTCCATATCACAATTTAGATGCTGCAATGACTTCTTTCAATACATCCTTATCAACCTTTTTATGACCCCTCAGTAATGAGCGAATGGCTGCTTTGCGAAGAATCATATCAAGCCTACCAATTAATTTCTTAGTCGCCTGCTTTAAAAGCTTTAAATTGTCTCCACTTGCCAATTTCGATTCTTCCGGTAATCTGAGAACATCTCGTTCCCAAATCTGAATCATTTGTTTAAATTGAGTATCCTCCAATCTGTCTAACTCAAACTGTTCTAGAAAGCGATTAACAACTTGCTCATCTCGTTTAACTATTGTCAAAAGACGACTTGTAGTACCAACAAGCAAAACAGCAATTCTCAAGTTATCATCATCATAAATATGCCGTACATCTGAGAAAGTCTCGAACTTTAGGTGATTAGCCTCATCAATAATGAGCATCTCAACCTGATGTATAGCGAGACTATCTAGCGTTCGTTCTCGTAGATCGGAAATAGTTCCATTTGAGGGTTTATTTAACGCCTTGAGGATTTTGATAAAAAAATCTCTGGAACCACAATTTTTGGGAATTTGAATGTAAACTACAGGCTTCATTCGCTGTCCCTTCGCCTGTCGTGACTTGTTGTAACGATGTGCAAAAGCTTTACAAGTGACTGTTTTCCCACAACGTGATTCTCCTACTAATAAACCAGTCATCCTAGAGATAACTAATTCATACATCCAAGCATGACAATATTTAACTTGGTCTAGTTCTAAGTAAGGTTCACGACTTAAACGTTCAATTTCAGCTTGTACTTCTGGTGTGGGTTCTTCAATAACGCCAAATTGCTTGGCTAGCGAGATTGCATTTGTCATGTTCTATACCTAATCTTCTTCATAGAATTCATCCATGTAGCGAACTTCGTATTTTGGTAGCTCTGCTTCTGGTTCACTCTCTATCGCGATTTCTTTTGGTTCAGGTACAGCAAATTTCTTAGCCACCGACTCTACAGGATTAACTTGCTCATTTGCCGCTTGTCGGCGTTGCTTGCGGTTTTGTTTTACTATTTGCTCCACAAAAGCTTGACGGTCGAGCAATGCCTCTAAAATCGAGTCATTATTGATTTCTTGACTAGCTTCTTTTAGTCGCTTATTAATAGCCTTTAGTTCTCGTAAAGATAGGCGTTCAGTCTCTAAACCTTGAGCATGACCATAATCAAGAAACTCTTCTGTTCCGTCTGCATTAATTTTGTATACAAAAAGCGTAGTGACATCGGCAGGATCGTATCGCAATGCCACAATTTCTCCGTCTCGACCTCTCAAATGCTCTGCTCGATAGGTCAAGTTTTCAAATTGAATACAGCCATACTTTTGAACTTTGCGACGTTCTTGCTTCATTAAACAAATCGCTAAATCCAATTCATCATAAAGATATGGGTCTGCCATCAATCCCGCTTCCCATCGTCCAATCCGAGATTGGTCTTTCATCCTGGCATCGGTATGCTGGTTATATTCGTCAACAATGTAACGTACTATAACCATCTCTAAATCCTTGAGAGTCAGGCAAGCATCTTTATCAACACTTTCTGGTCGTTTTTGAACGTTTGAACCCGTATATCCAGGTAAAAGATTTAATACTTGCTCGTTAAGGGTTTTAAAAAAACGTTCAACAATTCCACCATCTGATGGTCGTCTTCTGAGAGCGCAATTAAAACCTATTTGCACTGCAACCTGTTCTGTGGTGTGGATGGAAGTAAAATCTTTACCGCCATCTGTGTAGAAGTAATTGGGCTTTCCGTAAGTGCGCCACTCGTTACGCAATTGATACTCAGAACTATAAGATTTCGGAAGAATCGCATGACGTAGAGCTAAAGCATCAATTTGGGAACTAGGATTATCAAATCCCAAATAAAACCCCACTAAGCAACGCGAGTAGGAGTCGATAACAATCGTTAGCCAAGGACGATCTAAAACTCCATACTCGTCTACAAGCCTCACATCTAAACGAGTATGGTCACATTGCCAAACATCATTACTGCACTCTACCTCCAGTTCTCGCCCATCACGGGTCATGTGCGTTAGTCGTTCCCCTAACATACCTGGGCTTCGTGCTTTTAGCTTTCTCTGCTTCTGTTCGATATATTCATCAAGAATTCGATAGACTGACTGATGACTGGGGTATTCTCCTTTGTTCAGGTTAAGTTGCTTGGCTCTGCCTTTGACCCTAAGAAACACTTGGTGTCGGGTCATCCGCTTGCTACCCTCATTGCCTTTCTTAAAAGTATCAATAATAAAATCAATCCATTCCTGGTCAAGACGATACTTTCCTTTATCTGATCGCGTAGTCGCTAGCCCAACCAATCTTTCTTCTCGCCATTTCTTCAGTAAGCGCTCTACTTGGCGAATTGACACACCTAGCTTTTCGGCAGCTTCTTTCTTTCTAATCGCATAGGTTTTGCGATCGCATGGTTCGGTCAAACTTTGAATGACCTCCATCCGTAAATTAACTTCGTCTGTGAGCAATTCGTTAGATGGAAGCTTGTGGCTGTTTATCAACTTACCCTTAGACCCGACTTGAGGATGCTCATCGTCCGTATCCATGACAAGAGAATTTTGTAAATCCTGAGACATTTTCCACCTCACAGCAATAAGTGGAGGATTTCTCACTCTTAATAAAACTAATGTACTATCAAACGTCTCACTTTACGACATTTAATTTATGAAAAATAATTAAGCGTATTTTCCGCTTATCCAAATAAGCGACATTTAATTAGTGAAAAAAATAGCGTTGGCGACTTATAATATGTGAAAATAGCAAAGAGTAGCCAAAATCACCTTAAAAATAAAACCTTGCATGGCAATGGTTTTAGGAATAAAGCAACGACATCAAATTGTGAAATAGCGACATTTAATTTGTGAATGTACAGACGCTTTTGGCGTTGGGGCTGCGGCGAGATTAAAAGGAACTTGCCTTTAACAATAGTGATTTGTGCATAAGTACACTTTAATTTAACTTATTAAGTTATGTAGAAGAGTTAGCTCAAATAAAATATGGCACAATTCACATTTTCTTTAATTTGTCAAACTTAAATTTTTGTTTCACAACCATATCCTTCTATTTTTCTTTGAGAATCTCCTCTATTGAGATGCATCTACTCCGTTTTAGGTGACGTTGATGAAACAGCAACCAAGCAGACGAAGCCGGGGTGTCATCCTCACCCTCAAAGGTTGGGATAAATTTCAAGCCGCCAAAACTCAAGCCGAGTTTGATGAAAATGGTGGAGATAGTTTTTCTTTAGAAGAACTGAGCGATCGCACGCACCTAGCTCTACACACTATCTCCAGGATACAGGGGCGTTTGGAACCCGTAGATAAAAGTTCGTTGCAATCTGCCTTCGCTGCCTTTGGGTTGGAGTTGTGTAAAGACGATTATACCCGACCAAGCCCCCCTGACGATTTGGAAGTCCGACGTGCACCTCAGTATGACTGGGGAGAAGCACCGGATGTATCTGTATTTTGTGGTCGTGCAGAAGAAATGCTGCAATTACGGCATTGGGTGTTAGAAGAACGGTGTCGTTTAGTCGCTCTGCTGGGAATTGGTGGTATTGGCAAAAGCACATTAGCAGTAAAGTTAGGATTGCAAATTCAAAGTGAATTTGAGGTAGTGGTTTGGCGAAGCCTGCAAAATGCACCACCAGTAGAGGTGCAATTGACCAACATACTGCAATTTTTGCTGTGGGCGTTGCGAAAGGAGATGGTAATACCTGACAGCTTTGATGGACAGCTATCACAGCTGATGGAATGTTTGATTAATAACCGTTGTCTAGTGATTTTACATAATGTTGAGACAATTCTTTCTGGTAGTCAAGCAGGGCAATATCGCCCAGGGTATGAGGGATATGGTCCATTACTCAAGCGCATTGGCGAAGTACCCCATCAAAGTTGCGTTCTGCTTACTTCTAGAGAAAAACCCAGAGAAATTTTACCGTTAGAAGGAGACAGAACAGGAGTGCGAACGACTTGTCGTCGCGCTTGCGCTTCGCTCCTATTAAAAGGATTAAACCCTACAGAAGGACAACAGTTATTTCAGCAAAAAGGACAATTCACAGGTACAGAACCAGAATGCCAAGCACTCATCAAGCATTATGGCGGTAATCCCTTAGCACTCAAGATGGTTGCAGCCGGAACTCAAGAGCTTTTCAACGGTAAAATTGCACCTGTTTTGGAGTATGTAGAACAAGGGATATCAATTTTTGATGACATCGACGACTTGTTAAAATGCCAATTCCAGCGTTTGTCTGCGGTAGAAGAAGAAGTAATGTATTCGCCCACCATCACCAAAAGTGTGATCGCCTACATTAACCCTATTACCAGAAGTGCGATTGCAAAGGTGCCACTGCCCAAAGGGCAATCGCCCCAATACCGCAAAGCCCACTACACTAAAATCAAACTAACCCTGTTGTCTAAACGGTAGAACAAAGCTTAAATAAAGTGTCATGACCGTAACTACCTATAAATGGACAATTGAACGATATCATCGAGCAATAGAGGCAGGGATTTTTGATGACCAGCCTATAGAATTATTGCGCGGCGATCTCATTGTTATGCCGCCAGAACGAGAACCCCACGCTTACTACAACACAGAAGCCGCCGATTATCTCCGCACACTACTTGGTGAACGGGCAAAAATCCGCGATGCTAAACCTGTAACTCTGCCAAACAATTCCGAACCTGTCCCCGACGTTGCCATTGTCAAACCTTTAGGCGAAGTTTACTTAGAACACCACCCCTACCCTGAAGATATTTTCTGGATTATTGAATTCTCCAACGCCACCTTAAATAAAGATTTAGGTGAAAAAAAAGATATCTACGCTGAGGCAGGCATTACTGAATATTGGGTTGTTAACCTCAAATATAAGCGGTTGCAAGTATTTCGTGACCTCAAAAATGGGCAATACAAAACCGAACTGACACTAACTACAGGTACTATTGCCTCTCTAGCCTTTGGTGATGTATCCGTCCAAGTTGAACGTCTCATAGGTGTAGCGAGAAGCTATTAGCTGTGTTGTGTCTCTAACCGATGAAGCTCGGTGATGTCCTCGATCGCCCAATACGGTTCAGTTAGTGGTGTTTAGTTTTGTTAAGATCCCCAACCCCCTTAAAAAGGGGGCTTAGTTCCCTCCTTTTTAAGGAGGGCTAGGGAGGATCAATCCTTAACTGAACTGTATTGCTCGATCGCCAGCAAAATCATCTGTGTATTGTCGATTATAGGCATCTTGCGAGCATTGAGCCGCATGATTTTACGCCCAATGTGCTCAAAATCATGCTCAACCTCAAAATCTTGAAACTGGGTATTATTGGCAAGAATCTCTTCTAGCAGCGATCGCAATTGAGGAATGTTCCACTGTCCATTGCCCAATTCAAAAATCAAATGTTGCTCAGTTTCAACTGGCGCAACCTCAAATGTGTCATAAAAAGAACGATTTGCAGTGATAACCCGCAGGTCTAGATTCAGCACGAGCAGAGGTTCCCGCACGGTTTGCACAATCGCTTCGGCATAATCTCTCGCTTCCATCAATTGCATGTTACTGCGTTTGAGATGATCAATATCAACCAACACCAAAACCGCCCCATCAATCTTGTTGTCAATTGTCCGATAGGGGCGAATCCGCAGGTCATACCAGCGCCCATCTCGGTCTTGAATCTCCTGAGCCTTCAAGTTGAGCGTACGAATCACCTCTAAAATCTGTTGCTCTAAGTTAGGCAGATTCAGCTTGTGATTAATATCGCTCAACGGTCGCCCCACATCGCTTGAAATCAAGTTGAAGATGCCTTCGACCGATGGAGTAAACAGCCGAATTTGCAGATCGCCTCCTAGCATCAGGATAGGGATATTGATAGTGCTGAGCAGATTCTGCAAATCGTTGCTCACCTGAGTCGCTTCCAGCGTGCGTCGGCGCAGTTCCTCATTCACCGTGTTCAGTTCTTCATTCGCCGCCTGAATTTCTTCTTTCGCTGTTTCCAGTTCCTCATTCGTACTTTGCAGCTCTTCATTGCTCGACAAAATCTCTTCGTTGGCGGCTCTCAAGTCCTGGTTCGTGGCTTGCTGCTCTTCAATGATCGATTGCAGATGTTCTCTTGTCGTTGCCAGTTCCTGCTGGAGCCGAGCAATCTCAGTCGCTTCCCTTGTCTTGCGCTTAGAGGGGGTGCTGCCATCATTGGTTGCCGGTGGCAAGGCTGGCATGAGCGGAGCATCTTCAAATAGAACTAAAAAACACTCTTGTGCGCCGATTTGGAACGGAATGACATTAATGGTGATTTGCCCGATCCTATCGCCGTGTCTCACCTGTAAACCTTCCCGTTTGATCGGCAGCTTTTGCTGTTTTACCTGATAGATAGCAGTCTGTAGCTCTCGCCGCAATTCTTCTTTTGCCATTCTCAGCAGGTTCAAGCTCGCCTTACCAGGAGTGGGTTCCAGATAAGGACTGGTCTGTCCCCGAAATTGCAGAATCTCCAGGTTCGTGTCAACCACCACGCCAGCTGGGGCATATTGATTCAAGACGATCCGGTCTGCCTCTATCTGCAATTCCAGGTCGCTTGGGTTCTGTGTCACAAAAGGTTGAGGGTGGATGATTACCGGAGAATAGGGACTGGCAGTCAACTCAATGTTGAGTCGAGTCGCTGCCAGCTTTTTGGCATAAATTTTGTTCTTTTTGTCGCGTAGGGTAAACAAGTCTGAAAACTCACCCACTGTTTCCGAGGTGCCTAACATGAGAAAGCCCGTGGACTTAAGACCGTAGTGGAAGATTGGCAGGAGCTTTTTCTGCAAAGAGGTTCCCAAATAGATCAGCACATTCCGACAGGTAATGAGGTCCAGCCGAGAAAACGGAGGATCGCCAATCAGGTTCTGTCTTGCAAAGACGCAGACTTCGCGCACAGATTTACTGATTTGGTAGCCCTCCTCAACTTCGACAAAGAACCGATACAGACGTTCAGGGGAAACATTTGCGACTTGGCTGGGCGTGTAAATGCCGTTGCGGGCATACTCGATCACCGTTTCACAGATGTCAGTTGCATAAATCTGAATCGGCACTCGGGCAACCTGATCGGCTAAAAACTCTAGCAAGCAGATGGCAATCGAGTAAGCTTCTTCGCCTGTCGAACAGCCCGCGACCCAAATCCGAATCGGTGTCCCTGGCGATTTATCTTTAAAAATGACGGGAAAGACCAGGCTTTTTAGTGCCTCGAAGCTTTCGGGGTCGCGGAAAAAACTGGTGACATGAATCAAGGTATCGTGATACAATGCCATCACTTCTGCCGGGTTGCTCTGCAGATAGCGGGCATAATCCTCCAGTTCTTCCAGCTTGTACAACAGCAACCGCCGCTGAATCCGTCGATTTAAGGTGGTTTGTTTATAGTAAGTGAAGTCAACTCCTGTCGCCTTGCGCAGCAAATTGAAGATAATGCTGAGCGCATCTTGGCTTGCAGGCGAGGTGGGGCCAGCCTCCGATTGGGTTCCAGGCAGATTGGCGATGTAGTAGGGATGACGGCTGATCTCTGCTAGCTTCTGGGCAATTTTGTCCGGAGGTAAGATGAAGTCTACCTGACCTGTGGCGATCGCTGTGTTGGGCATACTATCGACTTGTGCAGTACCCTCACATTGAGCAAAGGTAACACCACCCGCCGCCTTGATTGCCTCGATTCCCCGCGCCCCGTCAGAATCGCCACCCGATAGAATCACGCCGATCGCTTTGTTCCCCCGCTCCTCGGCAAGTGAAAGCAGAAACGTATCAACCGACATAAATATCCGATTTGTACTAGAGCGAGGCGTTAGCTTTAGCACTCCTTGAACAATGGTCATGCCTGCATTCGGCGGAATCACGTAGACCTGATTCGGTGCGACTGCCATTCCATCCTGCACCTCATGCACCGGCATCCGGGTTGCCCTGCTAAGAATTAGACTCAACGCGCTTTCCTGCTTTGGAGGCATGTGCTGAATAATGACAAACGCCATGCCCGTATTGGTTGGCAAATAATTCAGCAACTGGGTAAACGCTTCCAATCCACCCGCCGAGCCTCCAATCCCGACCACTGGAAATAATCCATCTTGATTGTCCTGCTGAGTGTCAGTAGGGACTTTACCATCAGAGGTGTTGGGTTGAGATTTTTTGGAAGAGCGTCTGAGGTTCATATTTTGTAGCGGCTGTCCGGCTGGCTATGCTGCGATCGCCTATTTATTAATCTTGCAATAGAGTTAACTGTCGTTGTGATATAGTCAGGAGCCTATTGTAACTTAAATGATAAGGGGTAATGTAGTGAGCGCTTAAGCGCTTACTACAAACCCCGCAAAGTTTGTATGGTGGACTAGTAGTCTTAAATACAGTTGCATGGATACCTATCAGTACAAGGAGCAGTGAGTGTTTAAGCGGGACATCATTGTCATCGGAGCATCAGCCGGAGGACTCACAGCGTTTGAAACACTCGTTTCTCAACTGCCCTCTAACATCCCCGCAGCGATTTTTATAGTTTGGCATATCTCCCCAGATTACCCAAGTATATTGCCTGAAATCTTGGCTCGGGCAAGTTTACTGCCAGTTGCACACGCAATTGAAAGGGAGCCAATCAAACCAGGTCACATTTATGTTGCCCCTCCGGATCACCATCTGTTGGTCGAACCGGGGTATGTCCGTCTGAGTCGTGGCGTCCAGGGAAAACCGCTTTCGTCCGGCGATCGATGTCTTGTTTCGCTCTGCCGCTCGGTATTATGGAGCGCGAGTCATTGGGGTGGTTTTGAGCGGCAGTCTCGACGATGGAGCGGCTGGGCTTTATGCAATCAAGCAGCAAGGCGGAATAGCCGTTGTTCAAGACCCGTCTGATGCGCTTCACTCTTCCATGCCTAGGGCAGCGATGAAAGCGGTGGCGGTGGATCATTGTGTGCCCATCATAGAAATGGGGGCTTTGTTAGCACATCTGGTTGACAAAGCGATTCCGGTAGAGGAGGTGAATCCGGTGTCTGACAAAATGGATATTGAAGTTGGCGTTGCACGGGAAGATAACGGGCTGGAGATGGGCATTATAAAGTTAGGTGACTTTTCTCCCTATACGTGCCCTGAGTGTCATGGCGTACTGATGCAGTTGAAAGAAGGCAACCTGATCCGCTTTCGCTGCCACACGGGTCATGCCTATTCGCTCAATACCCTTTTAACAGAAGTAACGCAGTCGATTGAAGAAACCCTCTGGGATGGAATTCGCACGATTGAGGCGAGTGAGATGTTGATGATCCATACGGCGAAGCATCTGCGCGAAATGAACGAGCATGAGGCGGCGGATCTGCTGTTGCAAAAAGCCGAGGACGCAAAGCGGCGAGCTAATTTGGTTAGGCAAGCGGTGATGAGCAACGAAATATTGAGCCAGGAGAATCTAAATGAAGAAATAGAGGAAGAACGTGACATCCTCCCACACTAACCGCAAGCGGTATAGTGTGGGCTTG
>NZ_JBAHYJ020000005.1:0-67862 GCF_036697665.2 Scytonema sp. PRP1
CACTTTCATCTTCTTTCACAGTATGTGAAAATCCTTCAGGCAATTGCTCGCAATTAAAACCCAACAAGTTATGAGCTGGCTTTAATTTTTCTTCAAAATCATCCAACCACGACTTAACTCTTGCCCTAACAGCAAGAAGAGAACCAAAATCTTTAGAAGAAGCTTGTCTGAAAGTTAAATCATTTTCATCAATGAAATCATAGCAATAATCAATTAAATCAGGCATTAAAACTTCTACTAAACCTTTGCCAAGTAATGTTTCACGAATAGGAGAACCATCATAGCGACCAAATTTTTCCTTATCTCCAAAAAAGAGATTTTTAACAACTACATAATCAACTTTGTTTTCACAGTATTTATGTAAAGCATTTAAAATGTTTACAGAGTCACGAAGTCGATTAATAACCGACACCATAGTAACTCTGTAGCCAAGTTCATTTGCCAGCGTATCAAAGAAAGATAGCTCTTTCACAAATAATTCAAAAACTCCGCCTGATTGAGCTGGTAAATCAAGTAAAACTAATGGAAAAGTTTCTGCTTCCAAATCGATTAATAATTGGTCTGCTTTTCCTCTATCAAACACATTAATACAACGAACTAAACCAGGGTTGAATTTTTCATGATGTCGGCGTAATTGATTATTACGTTGGTCAGCATCATAAGCAATACAAAAAAGATTTTTATCAATATAAAGCTGAAGCAAGCCTCGTGAAAAGGTACTCTTCCCAACACCACCTTTATCACCAGTAACAATGACAAGTCTCTTTGTTTTTTCTTCAACCTGATGTTGTTGGTTGTCCTGCTGCTGTTGTTCATTATGAAGAGACATAGAATGATTCCTTTTAATATTAGTACGAGCCATATTTAAGAAGTTTTGAAATAAAAATTATCTATTAAAGTTGACAACCAATTGAGATAGGCAAATTTCAGTCCCAAAGCTTGGGGGTACTATAATTTCACAAGAGTCGTGTTCGTACACAACCTGCATGAAAATATTTCCTGACAACGCTCCAATTAAGGGGAATCGAAAAAATTTATCAATTCTGAATATAAATACTAGTCATTAGCCATAAGTCAAGGTACTTTGCTCAGAAACTACCCTCAGTATCCCAATCCAAACTAGAAAGGAAAACAAACTAATATTTAATTTGCTTTGTAACTTTAGTATTAAATGTAAATTCAATTCCCCGTTTATAGATATATAAAACTATTTTTTCAATACCAAACACCAAGCCGATTTCAGAGAAAAATGATAAGTAATTAACTATAAAACTAAATAATAATATTAGTTTTGTATTAAGTATTTTTATACAAAACTAATAATTTTTAGGTCAAAATTTAGCATCAGTTAGAGAAATATCTAATGAACACATACTCCTGATTTATCAGAGATAAAATTATTAATTTTGTGTTTAGTATTTTTATACAAAACTAATAATTTCACCCCAAGTTAAGATAAACATTAAAGAACTTCCATACAAAGTTAATATTTTTTGTAAGTAAAGTAAGCTGGTAATTCATTAAGACCAAATCTCCAGGGCACACGCATATTGTCAATAAGAACGACTAATCTCAATAAAGCTCAAAGGAATCGCATTAACGCCTGCTTATTGACAAGAATCTAGGCGATCGCTTTGACTGGAGGAAAACCACTCAAACCATAAATTCTGATTCTATCGTTGATACATTAAACATAATTTTTGCAAACTAATTTAGATGTCGTTTGCGCGCAAATTACAACCCTATAAAAAGTTAAATTTAATTGGTAATTCCTAAAGCTTCCTTGATAGCAGGCACGATATCTGCAATTGCGATAGCCTTGATGCACTTGTTGTCGATACAAATCACTCGGGTAGTAGACCAATCGCACTCAGTCATTGACTCAAGAGCAAAGGCAATACCTCGGTTAATTGCCTCATCCGTTGCGTGGTGAATTGAAAATTATTAATTGAAAATTCACTCCGCAATCAAGAACTATCCCACAGGGGCATTAATTCCTCAACCAGCCAATCTATCCCCACCCCAATATTTGCCATGACAGCGAAGGCATGACCCAACAATTGCCCTCGCACATCAAGAGATACATATTGAAGAATCGCCCCAAAGCGAGTACCCACCACCTGGGCAACTTGGGTGAGATTTACTACCGCTTCTACGGGAGACTCTTCACCCAGCAGAGGGAAGTAAATTTTTGCCAACCAAGTTTCATCACTAGAGAGAAGCTGTTCACCTTGCTCTTGTGTAACACTTTTGAGTATCTTCGCAATCAATACCCGCAATTGTTTCCACCCCCCAATGTGGGACATATGTTCTTTCACAATTTGAGATACCCTTGATTGCTTGATTGCCTTCCCCTTTGGTAACGCTTGAGCAATTTCATCAACGACATCCTGCTGCGTTGGTTTCTCATTTCCTGATAATATTTGTCTGGCGATCGCCTTGGTTAAAACAAACTTGGTTTGTTCGCCACACTCAGCAGCCCGCCAATCTATCTCAATCGCCCGCACGCTTTGGAATTTGCACCCAGGTAATTCCTCTTGCAGGAATCCGACATCGAAATCCCCCACAAAGTAATAGATTAATTCCTCTTCGGGACGCAGGTGCGCTCGCAAACGACCTGACTCTTGGAGAATTTCAGCACGAACCAAACTATCAACAAATTCTTGGAACTTGAGGTCAAGAAACTTTACCGTCGCCAGGTTTTCTTCTCGCAACGGGGATTCTTCAACTGACATAGAAGGCACAACACCAGTCAATACTTGATACTCGGCTGCTAATTCTCCAATATTTGCATAGGGAATACCCAAACTCATCAGTACGTTGACATCCGCAAAGCGGTTAATTCCCCGCCCATCGCGGAAGTGATACCCATCGCCTGTTTGTGCAAAAGCTTTACGTTCAATAATACCAACCGACAAACCCAAATACTTGTTGGTAATAGTTTCTCTCAGCGCTGCTACTCTCTGTAAAATCGAATCGCGTCTATCGCGACCCAACACGCCCATACCAGTAACGTGGACAACTGTCAAGTTGTCATAGCTTGGGACAAGCTGCGAGATAGCGAGGATATTTTCTACTCCCACTCCCAACTTCAGCGCTAAATAACGCACATCTAAGGTGCCATCGAGGTAAATATTAAACTTAGCCGCAGTTGCCACTTCCCGGTGCCGATTATCTTCTAAATGTACACAAAGTATACCTTTATCAAAATGAAACGACCCTTTAATATAGTTTGCCCACACTTGAAGTAGAGGAACTAACCAGTTGAGCAATACCTGGTTGAGTTGCTCTTTAGCTTCAGTATAAGTCTGACCTCTAAGAAGTTTATTTATACGCCGCGATGCTATTTTCAGAGCCTTAGTCCCGGTACTGGCATCTATACTATCTGGAGCTGAGCGTAGGAAAGATAAATTTGGACGTAGGGCAAGTTCAACCTGGAAAATTATATCATCAATATCTTGTGGTATCTCTCCCAACATCTGACGAATAGCTGTATCGTTATAGCCATAACGAGGAGCCACTCGTGTGGACACACTTGCCGACTTGGGCGAAGAGACGTTAGGAGTTGGTAGAGTAGTATCACTTGCCCACAACATCTCGAACCCGTACTCTTCTCCCCCAAAGAGAAACCTTAATCTTTCAAATATAGGTTTAAGTTTTGTAAATAAGAACGGCGCGGCTACAGCTAACTCACCAGCCGTTTGATTAAAATCACTTATATTAACTTCGACTTTTTTGCGCGATCGCATAACGAGTGAAGCTTCATCCCAGAATGCACCACAAGAAGAATATTCATAATCATCACAGTTAGGCAAACTATCGGGATGGGCACGTACTTGAGAATAGTTAAATACAGAGTAGCGTTCATACCTATAACCAAATCCCATACCCCTGTTACTGCGACAGGCATTGTAAAGGTGACAGCTAAGGCAAATTGGATTAGAGGAGTTTTCAATATTATCTATGTTTTTCGACCCCAAGGCACGAAAAATGGGAGTACGATGACAGTTTGAAGGAAATAACTTACCTTCGTAAGTTCCAGTTGGATGCACCAAAAAAGGTTGCCTCATAGGTGTAAGTCTGGCATGGTCATAGGCTAACCCGTTATGCCGAGGAGGCAAATCTACAAAATTCTGCTCGACTGTGAATGTTGTTGGATTGCGATGGTCACAAGCAAGATACCACAGTTGGTGTAAGTTAAATTCAGATGCCTTCATACTGCCAGCGGTGTGAGACTTACCCAACCCAGGAGGAGACTTATCTAATATATGTTGCCAACCCTTGGCGACGGCTTCCTTCCAGATATTAACGCGCTCGTCTCCCTGGTAAATAATCTTGGGACAACCAAGTTGGATATATTCGTCGGGAGTGGGTAAGGCGCCAGGGATATATATAATAGTTGTCGCAGTTTGCTGTTGTCGGTACTGACGCTTTTGTTGTTGGAATCCCCGTTGGGGGCGAACCAACCGTTTGATTTTCAAGATCTGGTATTTTACGTTATCCCAGAAGCGAGAAGGATTTCTCGATAAACCCTCAAATTGCGCCCAAGTGAGCAACTCGTACTGACCAGTATATTCATCTGGATCAGCACAGGATTTATCAAGTTGTCCCCACCAAGCCACCCTTAAGCTATAACCCCAACTCCTTACCAATTCATAAGTACGGCGGTATTGACGCATCACGTTCTTGTTGAGAACCGCCCCGGCATCCGCCCAGAGAATCAATTGACAATTATCAATTCCCAATTGGGCTTTTGCTGCCAACAAGTAGCGCTTGAAAGTTTCAGGCGATGATCCGAAATTACCACCCGCACTACCGATTACAATTTGCGATCGCAGTTGGGAAATAATCCACGGTTTGAGAATACCCTCGGCAAGACCAATATATTGAGGTAGAGAAAAAGCATCACCAACAGGCAATAAATTGGACTGCGGGTCAGTCACCTCAAAATTACTTATATTACTATCACCACACCTCCCAGTTATCGGTAAACAATAGGTAAGAGGTAATTCCCCATTAGACAAATGAGAGGTAGGACCGTTAGGGCGCTTTTTTTTAAACCGACTCGACGCCCACCGATACTTCCCTTCGTTCTCATCAGGATTATCAAGGCGCAACTGCCAACTGACAATTTCTAATTTCTCATTCCACACCGGAACAAGATAACCCGAATCAAAGTTGGTCAAACTCCTCCCGGAAATACCTACACCTGCAAGTTGGTGTGATACCTCCCGGTCGAGTTTTTGCCACGAAACCACCGACCGAAACATTCCCGCCTTAATTAGGTCATCCGAGAGTCCCCGCCGGCGCAAGTCATCGCGATGGTCTGGGAATAACGACAGTTGGGAAAAGATATTTCGGATGTGTTTGTCTCGGTCGGGTTCCGGGAGTAGACGAGATAAACGCTCTTTTTCAGCTTTAAGACGTTCAGCTTTAAGGTGTCGCCATCGCGAAATCCACTCGTAGCGGGCTTCGTCATCAGCTTTTCCTATATCGCGGATGATCACTCCCCAGGTTCCATCTTTGGTTAACCCCCGAAAGGTAAACCCAGGAGGAGTACTGTACCCATCGGTAACAGTCATGCAGAGGAACTTGTTGGCATCGTCTCGCAGTTCTCGGCAACGCCTACGAGTATCACCACACACAGGACAGGGTTTGGTACGGCTGGTGGAGATAAAATTACTCATACTCCACCACTGAATTTAAAAGCAAAAAAAAGTCACATATCTTCATACGAGTTCGACATCCACTAAATTTGTGAACTCGTACCGCAATAAGTATTTAGCTGCTAATCTAGTAAATAACGTTTCTATTGGGATATATTCTCTGCTAGATTAGCCTTATAAGCTACCTACGCAGCACGAGTATTATCCCTATTTCTATTTGTAGATTCCATTTCTTTTATCTGCTTTTTATAATCCTCCCAAGTTTTTTCAAAAATATCAGACTCATACACTCGCAACAGAACCTCCTCTTTATCAGTCAAATTTGGAAGTTTCAACAACTCCGTCAAAGACACCTGAACCGGGAAAACATCACTAAACTTCTGCATCAAGCAAAATATCCTCTTTCTCTGTTCTGCAGATGGTTCATCTTGCAACTGGGCATCAATATGTCGTGGACGTAAATTCACAACTTCAAGAGACATATTCACCAAATTTCTAAATCCAAACACAACAAATTCGTTAGTTATACCAATAACACGTCCCACGATTTGCAACTCAGGGCGCAGTCTGTTCTTGAATTGATACACATGGTCAAGTTTAAAACGCCGAAACGGATTACGTTCACCATTCCGCATCCAGGCAATACCATCCTCAAGACTACAGCAGCTACCCGCCTCAATCAGGTCTATCACCTGGTTATAGATATCTTGAGCGCAAACAAACTTGTACGCTGCATCAATACTCCGGTTAAACTCCTTCTCCAGCGCAACAGCTGCCCTAAATTTTTGAACTTTTCGTAATTGCAAAATAAAATCAAATACTTTCTTACCCTTGTGATAACTACCAACACTTATATCTAGATTGTCTGAAACCTCCTGAATCACTCGCTTAGCCTTTTTTAATTGAGAGTTACTGTCATCTAACGAATGATTCAAATTTGAATCATTCGACTGATTCAAACGGCGAGCGTTCTCCCTTTGTCTTTCTTTAGCTAAGGGACGAAGTACGTTCTCCCAGTACTGCCCCTCGTGAAACTTCTGGAAGTGAGTCTTCCCACCTTCTCGGTGGAGATTAAAGTCAAGTACTAGCTTCAAATCCTCTTCAGGCGAGTTTGACTCGACAAATTCCACCTTCACTAAGCTGATTCCCAGCTTACGGGCTATCTGCAGCCGACACTTACCTGCCAAGACAACATTTACACCACTACGTGCTGAAACCTTCAAAGATTCGAGAATCCCTAGTTCAGAAATGCTTTTTTCCAAAGCAGGGCGACTCTCATTTTCACCATATATTTCTATCAGCTTCGGATGAACAACCAATTCTGAAGGAGAAATATATACAATATCCGGATTATGTATCTCAGACATATTTCTACACCGGGTTACAAACAATCTGAAAAAGATAAATTTCAGTCTTTAAAACAGAAGCACGAAAAAGAGAAAACACCCAGGTAGTAAAACTTCTAGCTCTACCACCTATCAGCAAAAACAACATGATTAAAAAAGTTAAGTTTTGTAGATAACAAAAAATTACCTACCAGGAAAACTATCGAAGGAATTTTTTGAGCAGGATTTTTTTGATGTAGAAAAGTCTCATTATCAACCCATTAAGAGCTAAGGCATTTACTTAGAAAAAAAAATGCACGAGCTTAGCTAACTCCTAAGGAGGTTGACTTTTCCAGGAGTACTCGTGGAGCATTCACCATCAGCAAATACGGCGATCGCTTTTTTTGAAATGTTTCTCCCTAATACTACTGAATAGATATGTAAATCCTTTGCATCCGGGAGAAAAACATCTATCTAAGGAAAGATTTGTGAAGCTGGGTGTAATCATGATATGATGGTTATGAATGATTAAATCGACAAAACAAAGTTCCGTCCTGTACTAATAACAGGTGGAGTTGTTTTTTCCTTAAAGCCCTGGTCGTAACAGGGCTTTAAATGAATTTTGAGAAAATATGTACGCTACAAATGTACGTTACAAAAGAGTATATCAGGCTTCATTGCATTTGGCAAAATTGTACAGTAAAGAGGGGTAAATTTTAGATGCCTCGTCTTCAGATATTAAATTCTATTGAAAAACAAGTACTAGAGCAGATAGCAGCAACCAGCAGCAATGAAGTTAGTAAAAGAGCGAAAATTCTGCTAGGACTAGACGAAGGCAAAAAATACTTAGCCATAGCGGAAGAGATTGGTGTAACCGAAAAATCAATAGCAAAGTGGAAGAAAAGATGGACATCAAGTACCATCACACCAGAAACCTGGGATTCGGCGATCGCAAAGGCTAATGAGGTATTAGGTGTAAACGTAGGCAGACCTAAGAAGTGCAAAAGTACAGAGGCGAGCAAAATCGTCGAAATTAGCGAGTGGAGCAAGAACCGAAAACCCAGTCGTTCAAAGCACCATCACCATATGCAAGTAGCTGAAGAAGCCGCCCGGAGGGGATTGCCAACACTATCGCCAAGAAGCATAGAACGCATTTTAGCAACCCAGCCCTAATAAATAAGACAAAATTTATAGAGCAAAAAACCATCCCATCCCAAAGGGGTGGTTTTTTGTGATGTAGCAGTGCTGCAGGAATCATCGTCCGAACTGTACGTTCGCTTATTTTGAGAGCCGAAGGGGAATTAAAGCCTTAATATAAAAGGAAAAAGGGAATTTTTACGTGAATCGGTATTTTTATGTAAAATTTGTGACCATTCCAAAAGGCTAAGAGAGGCGATTATTTAAGGCGTAGGCATAGGATAAATCATAAAATGACCAAAACCTCCTATGGGACTAAAAATGCCTGAATCGATTCCACAGCCTGAATTCCAACCCCTGTAAGGCTTAATTAAATCTTGTGGGTAAAAATGAGCGAACGTACAGTCCGAACTAAAAAAATCCTCCTAGCTCAATCCCCTGATATCGCCGGGGTAATCAAGCAACTAGCTTCCTATTTGCAAAGACTCAACAATGTGACTGCTATCAATCGACAAACCTAAAAGAAAATCAACCAACGCTTCCTTGCCTCGCTTCAAATAGGCAGAATAGCCTGGAATTGAAGCTTTGGAGCAAAAACGCTGTAATTTTCTCGTGCTTAAGTTCATCAAATTTTGCTTCCGTTGCTGCTGCTCATTGATAGTTACTATCACTGGTAGTTCAGACGCCATTTCTAGTGGTGAAGCAGTTGCTATAAGCAAAGTTTCCTCACGGGGTCTTACACGTAAAAAATTGGGCAGGCTTGGTTTGATTGATCCTGAAGCCCCCACGTTTACGTGTGGTAATAAGCCTGCCCAATTTTTAGGGGACAATGCGTCACCAAAACACTGATTTTCTAATTCTGTAGATGGCTCGCACTCAGCACCGAACACTTGCACACCAGTCGCCTCAACCGAGGTTGCCTCGGCACCGGACTGGCTGACGACATCAGTGTCCTCAATGTTATCAACAACAGGCAACAAATCAGAGGAATTATTATCTTCTTCTGTAATCAACTGCTGTGGAATCTCTTCAGTAATCAACTCTTCCAAAAAAGTTTTAGAATTGTCGATTTGAGAATTACTAGGTGCATAAAACAGCAAACAAATAAACAGAAAAATCAAACCAAATAAGTAAACATCAAACAAAAGCTCGTAAACAAAATCGATTAGTTCAGCCATGATGTGATACTCCTTAATAGCTTAATTGGGTAGATATGTCTCGAATTGACTACCCAGTACTGGGGGAAAATTCCCCCGTACTGAGTGCCAATCCGTCAGCCCAAGTAATATAAGGAGTGGGAATTAATTAAGCTGAAAAGTTTTCAGATTTTGGATGTCTATGACCTAAAGCGTCAAAACTCTTCTTAGACCGTAAATAGTCAACAAGCGAAACAAGGTTGTAGTTGTTTTCTAACTCACGCGGACAAAAAGAGTTAAACAGTTCATCTGATTGACCGTTGAACTTGAAATAGTAACAAGTACGAGTGGTAATGTGATAAACAACTATCTTATCACCTTGTACGCGCACGTCGGCACACCGCAATCCCTTGTTCAGTTCCCTAATCTTTTCAGGAGTAGAGAAATCCTCGTCAACTACTTTCCGGTTTTTGAAATAATTGACATAATCAACCAAAGTTGCGTCTTTACCCAATTCAGATAAATTATCTGACCAAAAGAACCTATTACCATCAAAATCAAAGCGGTAGCTGATATCAAAACAACGGTCATGAACGACAATAGAATCGTCAATTTTGGAAACTTCGGCATCATTCAAACCTTGGTTAAGGTTATCAAGAACGCGAGTATCTTCAAACTGCCGCAAAACTATGCCATCCAGCAATTTTTTATCAGGGCAGTCTAAACCTTCCCATCCATAGGGATAGATACCGCAAACAATTTTATGTTCACCGTGAAGGTTAGCACAGCCTTTGCATGAGTCCAAACAGGCGTTTCTAAATTGCCCGCTAGATTTCACTTCAATGTACTTGTAATGAAGGCGTAAATATTCTTTAATCGCATCACCTGGATTAGATAAACGCGAATTAAAATATTTACCTACCAAATTTTTATCTTGTGGATATTTCACCTCAAACAAGACAGACAATCGCTGGAATTGATAATCAGTTAGTCGATGGTAAATAATCTCAAATTTCCCAGGTTCTAAAACATTAGGTTGTGTCCTAGCTATGTCCAACCCATACAGATTAGGATGACCATCCATGCTAGTGACATAATAGGTAAAGATTTGCTCTGGTCGAGTTTCAGGCACAAACACGGATTCAGATATTTCAACTACCTCTTCTTCCAATTGACTGGTAGAAGTAGTAGTCGAAGCTTGTTCATCTTCCTCCTCTTCATCCAGTACACAAGTTGACAATAATCCACCAGTTAGAATCGCGCCAGTCAATCCAGCCAAACCAAGTAAGCCAGTTGCAGCTGAAGCTGAAGCAGCCTTTTGGTACAAAGATTTGTTACCAACCTGTAACCCAGCATCTGCCAGAAAACTCAACCCTACTGCCGTTGGCAAAGCGATACTAACTGAAGCAATCATCAATAGTAATGAAGTCATTCCTATCGCAGAATTAGCTTCTATAAGTGAATTTACAACCTGTGCTTTGAATCTATTCAGCATAATTTCCCCTTCTTTGTAATTTATATTGCCAGTTACTAACAGCAACCCCGGCAAATATTTGGGGATTAGGGTATAGACTTGTCTAAAAAGACTTACTACTCTACTTCTTTCAGCATTAATGGCACTCAGTATATTGAAACCACCCATCTGATGTTCGAGTTCAGCCTTTATAAAGTCTTACCCAGGAACAGTAGCAGGCATCGAACCTGCTTAGTAAGAATTCAGGAGTCAGGAGTCAGAATTCAGAATAGAATTAGCATAGCTTGTCAGTAGTCTACTAACTTCCTCTAGTTGAAGCATTAATCCTGATATATCACCGTATTCAAGGTCATTTGAAAGAATTAGATAGTAACGACATTCTTCCAAAGAACCTTGTGCAATGTTTAAAAAACGTACTTTATCTGCTGCTCCCTTTTTCTTAAAACATAGCTGCTATGTTTGCTGGAATAGAAATTGCTGCCCGTCTAAATTGAGAAGTTAGTCCATATGTTTCCGATTTAGGGAAATGACCAGTAAATTGATATACTAACAAAACAAATTGATGTGCTTTTTGCCAAACTATCAAATCTTGAAATGTCTTGGCTGGTTGTCTCATTTTTTCTGACTCCTGTTCGCGTAGCGTGCCGAAGGCATATTCTGACTTCTGAATTCTTACAAAACCCGTATGTTTACTGTCCAAAAGTCCAAGTATTAGTTTCGTTTAATTCCAATTCTTCAAAGCAGTTAGTAAAACTTGGGAAATGGAAATATCCTAGTGGCATCCGAGATATTAATAATAAAGATAGTTTTTCTATTTGAGCTAACTGTTGCAATCGGAATAAGTCATCACTAAAAGTCTCGCTGACACAGTGCAACCTATCAAAATTATCTATCACCAGCAACTTATTAAAATTATCCGATAATTGACTGACAATATTTTGCCAATCCTGCTGGTAATACAAACCTAGACTAATAGGAATAACATCAAATAAATTATCCACGCTAAAAGGGTATTCAAGGTTAAGATAAACAGACTCTAAGTTAATGTCTTTGAGCAAGCAGTTTCTGACAGTAAAAGTCTTACCAATACCCTGCTTACCCCACAGGTGAATATTTTTGCCTGCATTTATATTCTCAATCAACCGACTGTAGTCATTAAAACGTAACATAACCGTCATTCCTTAAATCAACTATATCTATCAACTAAACTGACATTAGATATGTAATCTTTGAAATGTATTTTTCTAAGCTATTCCTGGAAAACTGGTTAGATTCAATAAAATTATCTAACAAGAAATCAGGTGATTGTGAAAGTCTCAACAGCACGCCATCATCACCACTACTACGATGATAGTAATGGATAATAGGTGATTGGATAACTGTCAAGTTATCATTACGGATTGCTCGTCCTGTAACCAAACCATCCATAATAAATTTGGCAGCAGCAGCTACGTTATCGCTATCTCGCCCAAAATTTTTCACATACCAATGAAATTCAATCCAAACTGCACCATCTAAACAAAATCCACATTCTCGCACAAATTCAGCAATTAAGTTTGTCCAGTATTTTTTAAGCTCAGCGCTCGCTTGCCAACCCGACCGTGCCTGGTTAATAATTTCGTTCATACTAGGGGGTAGAGGCATACTTAGTTCAAATATCATCTTCCTCACTCCCTTGGAAACTATTTAAAAATTCCTCAACAACGTTTCTAAATTTCTTATACGATCTACCATCATGGCGCGATAAATTAAAGACAGCTTTTACAATCTCATCAAGTTGATAGCCCTTTTGATACAAATTCAAAATTGAGTTTTTAGCTGACTCATCAAGCTGTACATTAAAATGAAAACTACCTTCAAAATCAGTCTTTGATTGCTTAGTTTTAGTAACAGCAGTGGCTTTAGACTTACCTCTGTCATGACTACTGCCTTCACCAGACAAACTAGCGACAAATTCATCGAAATCTAGTCCAGATTCCCATGCAGTATAGGGGTTATCTTGGCTTTTTGCTTCATTGAGCAACTGCTTGAAGTATTCAGGATCTTCATCGTCAGCAACGTATAACGCTTGGAGTCGTACCACCTCAGTCGTCTTGTACAAGAAATCCCCATATCCCAGCAAATAGACTGCACGCTTATCTTTATCGTCCCCAAGGATAATACAACTATCTTCAGGACGAGTCGTAACAAAGGCAGTCTTAGCTGGAAAGTTTGAGCGAATCAACGGGTCAATGACGTTTTTGTCAGGACGCTGTGTATACAATAGAACATGAATTCCTGCACCACCAGCTTTTGCAAGCAACTTCATCAGCGCGTTCTCAATGCGCGAGCAGTAATTATCATCCGAAAGCAAGTCAAAACACTCGTCAATCAGACAAACCAACCGCGGCATGATAATACCAGGTGCAAACCGCAAGTTATACTGAGCTATTGTTTCAATACTGCTGTGACGCTCAAACTCCTGGTAGCGCAGTTCCATCTCTTCAACCAAGTAATCGAGTAAGTTGGCGGTAGATTCTGCATCACGCGCAACTGGGGCAATAAGATGGGGTAGCCCATCAAATTTACCAAACGTCACGCGCTTGACATCCGAAAGCGCCAACCGCACAACCGATGGTGGATACCGCCGCACCAAATACAAGATTGCTGCTTTCTCAAACTGCGATTTCCCACCCCGCGTTCGTCCACCGCCCAGAATATGGGTGACGTTATCGCTATACAGGGGAATTTCGACATAGATACCATCGACATCAACACCACCAGGGATGGATACCGAATGAATGTCAGGTTCGCCGTTAAACTTAACGTAGTCGCGGAAATAGGCAAACTGTCTGTCTAATCTGGGTATGTCAAATACTACCCCTCCAGCCACTACACTCACCATTGGCGCAACTTTCAAGCCCAATTCTTCACCAAGCTGCTGTACTAAGTCGTTACCAATGTCTTCTACCTTTTTGTAGGTAACACCCCGTCCCAGTTTTACCTTAATGCGGTTAAAGGTAGGACCAGTTTTGGCATCAACATATTTAGCATTGATACTAAAATCTTCCAAGGTATCAACTAATAATTTTCCTGCCTGTTCCATAGTAGAAATCTGTGAATGAACGATTTTATTAGTAGCAGCCTTACTATCTAAAGATTTAGGCTCGTTAATTGTTGAACCATCTCCTGTAAGTTGCAAATCTATTGGTTTACCTGTAACACGTGCAACAAGCACTGCGGTACGGTAACAATAATTTTTGATAAAATTATCTTTAGTTTTATTAACTAACTCTAGAAAATAACTAACTTGTTTATTGCTTAAAAATAAGCCGTAAAGATTTTCTTGAACAACTTGGTAGCCAATCTGCTTAAGATAAATATTTTTGATTGAGTCAATATATTCAAATAAGGATTCCATTGGACATGAATCTGCTATTTGAACAATCTTATAGTGTATGTTACTCTGCTCCCATTGCGATGGAACACGATTGACATGGATATACTCAAGAGCATAACGTACAAACTCATACTGGTTTAAATTACAGTATTCTGCACATACCGATAATATTTCTTCATCACTTGTAAGAGCAACCACTGATTCATATATTACCTGGAATAAAAACTCTAAATCAAATTCAACAACCGGACGTGATAACTTTGTCTTAAAGTCAATCTGTTGTAGAACAGTTTCAGCATAATCAATCATTGACGAAGGTAAAGCGCTCCATACATTCACCATAATCTCTTCATTGCTTAAACCATCTTGTTTGGCTTGCATAATTGCAGTGAAAAGTTGGTGTTTTTTAGATTCAATATTATTTTGATAATTATATGGTAATAACATCACTAAATCTTCATCTCCTGGAAATTTCAAACTTCTGTAATTGTTGCTGATAGTAAGTTCTTAATTGAGCGATAGATTTAGCATTTTGGTTATAATTATTGCAAATAAAACTCGCCCATACCCTGCCCACTTTACATGCCGCAGTATCAAATCTTCCTGCTTTAATATCACCTAAGGCATTATTACGACGAATATATTCAATTGCCATTTTGTCTTGAGAAGCTGGACTAAAATCCTTCAAGTTTAATTTTGGCGCTAAGTCATACCAGCTTTTATCCAACATTTGATAAGCACCAGCCGCAGTTGAACAAACAGTTTTACCATTAATTGGAACGCACTGTTTCTTTAATGGGTGTGTCGAAAAATTATCAAAAGTTCCGTTGAATACTAACTTACGATAACTTTCAGGCTCACTCGTTCCCGTTTCTGCCCAGCGAATTGTTGCCAAAAAAGCACTCAACCGTGGTGAATAAGAACTTGTACTAACTCTTGATCCCAAACTGTTTAACGATACTGAAGAAACACTAGCGCCTTGAGAACTAAAAAAATAAAGACTCAAAGTAATTAAAGAAGCAGTTGACAAATGAACTGGCTGAAAACGGGATATCAATTGACGGCGAGGACTCCAAATTAACCCAACTAAACCACCAACAACAAACCCAAATTTCCAACTATCGAGTGCTTTACCAAAACTAGGCACCTGACAGACAGCATCTGCACCCTTTGATGCCAAACTACATGGTAGTGAAGCCACTCCATAAGAAAATGCAACAGAGCAGGCTGCACCAACCAAACCTGATATAAAAATCGGTACAATTTGCATTTCCTAGCCAATAGCGAAATAACCTTCAACGGTTAGCTAAATATTCGTGCAAGTAAGGACGGGGGTTCTGCGCTACGCCATAAGAGCGAACTTCAAAGTGCAAATGCGGTCCTGTTGAAAAACCCGTACTACCTACCGTCGCAATCATTTGCCCACGTACAACTTGTTGCCCTTCTTGCACGTACAATTCGTTGGCATGACCGTAGAGAGTAGAAATATTTCCCTGATGTTGGATAATAATTGCATTTCCATAACCATCTCCTTTGTCACCTGCGCTCACCACCTGACCGGAATCAGCTGCATAAATTGCTGTACCCTTTGACGCACCAAAATCAATCCCGTTATGAAACTTGCGATAAGCCGGAGGCTTGACGCTTCGCGTATCGCCCGTAATGGGGTGTGTTCGCCAATCAAACTCACTAGTTACGGGAGTACCAGTCGCAGTTGGAAAAGCAATTCGACCATTATTTAAAACCTCATTACTACCAACAGTTCTAGGTAGTAGTAGACCCTGGAAAGATTTAACACTAAGCTGAGATTCAACCCACCCAGAAACCTGGGGAACCACCATAGCTGCAATCAAAACTGAGGTTGCAATCGCATAATTCCAAGTGTTATTTATTGAAAGCTTGTTTTTAGCCTTACTAGCTCGAAAATCGATAACCAACCGCATTACAAATCATTTACATCCAAAACAGTGGTTGCAAATAAGTAATTGGGATTTTGATGGTAACGAGGGTCAGATTTCACAACAGACATAAAACTACGATGACCCAAAACAGATTGAGCAGCAAGACAAGCATACGAGCTGGCGTCAACATACCTTTGATTGCTTCCAGAATGCTGGTTTAACCCAATTTTTCCTGACTGTACGGGTTCACCATTAACATTACCGTCACGACTAACATCGCGGCGAAAGCTAACTGGTGCGACTTGAACCAAACCCTCCTCAACGCGTCCAAATATCCCGTGGTGACTACCCACCTGCCAAGCCCGGTACTGTCCCGGTTCGATAAATGCTGCACCTGACTTGCCCAAAGGATTCTTAATCGCTGGTAGTCCTGGCTTAACCGTCGCTGCCCAGTTACCAGCAATTACCGGACTCCCGGAACGAAACTGCAATACTATACGGCGATCGCTCCACTCGTTAATGCGATTCCCATTTGGTCTACCAAACTGGTCAGCGCCACGAATATAGATAATATTTACCTCCCCCTCGCCAAGAGACACCTCATAGCCTTTACGCTGCATTGCGTGATAGAGACGAACAGCTAGACTATTAGGCATTTGAGAAGCTTGCGGATTAACCAATGCGACTACTTGCTGGATTACGGATTGAGTATCTATCCAATTTGAGATGGGACGCACAACAATAGATACTGCAAGCAATGCTGTACAAAGCGCATATTTCCAACTTGCCGAATTAAAATCACGCGCAGGAGTATGGACATCATCTGATGATGTCAAATCAGTAGAATCAGCAAAATTCTTAACACTAGTATCTTTATCGTTCTCACCAAACTCAAAAAGGATTCGCATTATTCCAAGACTCAGTCATCAGTTTTTATTTCTTGCATTTGCAGGAACCGCCAACCAGCAACCAACCTGAGAGTCTTGTAATACTGACTCGAAGTCATTTTTGGCTACACGGCAGTTAGAAGAACTACTAGGAGTAGAGGTAGAAACAGATACGGTTGCCTCATTCTGGGAGAAATCTTGCCTATGAAGTTGAGTTTTTTTCCTTTTTGAAAGATCTCTTAAAGCTTGTTCACTCTCTCCTCCCACCTGAGTTGACAAAGCTGTCTTCTGCACTTTCTGCAATAATGCCGCTGCCTCACGCCAGTTGTAAAATTGCAAATACCCTGGTTGAGCTATATCTGCAATCCACAATAGTAGTGTCAGCCAAAAAATAAGTCTTACCCACACGAAGACTATTCCAGTTGCTTAACGACTGGTAGAGTAAACTGAGGTACTTTCTCACCGAACACCTCTATTTTCTTCCCAGAAACATACCCCGGTCCAGTATAAGACCCATTAAGGAGAAAGTTAACTAGCATCACAAACAACCAAAGACCAACTAAGCCTACTCCTACAGGTGATTTAATACAATCAGATAAGAAATACGCTATGTACCAGAAAAATCGCCAGGGATTCTGAGGATGTAACCGATGCGCCTTCCAAACTTCCACATAGGGAACCTCTATCTGAGGAACTCTTGGTTTGTAGGAAGTAGGCGAATTGACATATCTAACTTCAACTGGTTGTACTGGCTGAGCATTATAATCTATCGTCACTGGAGGTATAGAGTTAGACTGCTGTATCCCACCTGACTGCGCTTGAGTCAGCATTGAAGAGAGGCGATTTACAGGTACAATTGACCCACCTTCCGAATAATCAACATTGAAATCTCTACGCTTGTTGTTGCTCATAACTTACCTCACTAGCTAATTGACTGGTTATCTGAATCGTCTTCTTGCCAAATATCTTCCTGTTGCAGTCGTTCGTAAAATTCTTGAGGTGACATTTCTCCTGATTGGGAAGGAGAAATCTCTCTTGTACGAAATGGCACAATATTAGGAGAAATTAAAACTGGAGGAACAGGTGGTGAAGATATAACAGGAGGAGGTTGAATTGAAACTGGTTTGGAATTTTCCAACTGTTGAGGTTGGGGTAAATCATCACTAGTGTCCTCAACCAACTGGTTATACTCATTTATTCCCCAGCCCAAAAAACAAGCAAACCCAGCTAAAAAAACAACAGCACTAAACCAATGAACATTACTGTTAGGAGATGGCATCATCTCAACAGTTGTTCGAGAAGAACCCTCTAAAGTTGTACGAATTGGCGTTCGTTTGACTGCTGCGATCGCGTTGAAAGAACACAACAACAAACAAATAAGGGCAGCAGCAAACTTACCATACATTGGATTCACCCCCCTGATTGCTTACTAACAGGTTGCTTGTGATTAAGTGACTGTGAGGGGCGCTTTTTTATTTGTTTGAGATATAACGAACGCGCTTCTTCCCTCTGTTTTATCCGTTCTCGAATATCTGCTACTTGAGACATTTGCTCAACTGGATCGGTATACCCCCGCGCCCGTAGCAACTGCGCCTGAGCCAAAGAATACGGTTCTTGGGCGTTTCTAATTTGAATGAGCATAGAATTCAAATCTACAGCTGGTTGAGACTCCAAATTCTGGGCATAATCGATCGCCTCAAGTTTACCCAACAGCAAAACAGCAGCAGCCCCTGGTGGTAGTTTTTCTTCAACCTTTGTCCCGTCAGTTCGCTTGTAGCCCCAATAAAATGTGTTGTTTCCAGAAGCTGCTTCTAGCAGTACATCCAGCGAGTTAAACTTAACTATTTCGAGGGCTGGCATATAATGTAGACGGTAGAACCCCGAACGTTCGTCAGCCTGCATCCTGGATATTTCCCCCCGTAGCTGCTGTCCCCACAACGCCGCCGCTAGTTGTCGCCAACCCGTCAAAGTGAGCATACCTTCAACTGAAGAATAACTTGACAAATGGTCAATGTTGTAGTCAGTACGCGAGAGCTTCTCCAGATAAGCTTCCCGGATCTGAGCAACTTGTGCCTTTGCTTGTTGTACCTCGGATATTTGGTTAGTTGGTAGTTGCTGTCGCCAACCAACCATGAGCGCAACGCTACCAATTACAGATAATGCTCCAACAGTCGAACAAACAGTCCACAAAGCGGCATTTAGCTTTTTCTTCTTTCTTGGCTGCCTAGTATTTTGTAGAGGTTTGGGTGTAAACACAACTACATACCCCTAACAATTACTATTATCAACAACCAAGCGCAAACACGGACGTTTATTTATCTCACGGGCGATTGATATCACCGCGCCACCGACAACTATCCCGGTAAGTAAGAGCAATGGGTGCAAGGCAAGAGTAGCCCCTACTCCCATCAACTGCCCCACCATTCCCGACACGCCCAGGTTCATTAATAACCCGCCGGAGACATTTACTAAAAAATTAACTGCTGCTTGCATTGCCTTTGTGCTCCCTGGTCCAGATAATAAATAAAGCAAGTACTAGTCCAATCAGTTCACCAATCCCCACACCTGCCAAAATTGGCTGTACACTCCTCACTTCAAGCCTATCTTGAGTGGGAGGAACCGCAATCCACGTCCCAACAACCGTTCCAGCTACTACACTCAAGAAGTTTATGCCTACCGCCAAGGTAGAAGCACCTCGCAATTCGGACAAACTCTCATCCCGCAACTGGTAGCAGATAGGTAATATCTGTTGAACTATTTCTTCTGAGATTGCCCGGTTTTCGGCTGCGAGGACTTCAACTGTTTCTGCTGCGGTGTCGATGAACCTACTAGCAGGGGATGATTGATCTCCTCCCAGTTGATCTGACCGAAAAAATTATCACCAATGCGACTTTCAACCCTAAGAACGGCTCGGTCAGAGTCAGTTTCACCAAATGAAGTAGAACCCGTACCGTGAAATATTCTTTCTTCAAGTGCCAAAGTAGAAGATTCAAGTACAACCTGATGGCGTAATTGTCCTAATTGAATGCCTTTATCCAAATCTCGGTAAAGTATACCCACAAAACTATCTGGTGCAGCTTCTTCTGGGTCAACACCAAACCTTTGTTTGATATACTCGCGCTTGTTGAAATGATATCCGTCAGCCTGTTGGCATTCAGAACGTAATTGCAATAAATACAAAGCTGCATCGCGCAAAGATTTATTCTCTTTAGAGGCAACTTGCTTAACTTGTAACAAAGAATGCTCGGTAGGATCAGATATTTTATCTCCGTCAACTTGAAGATTTAATAAATCGCATACTTCACGCAATTCTTCAAGCGACACTTGCAACTGAGAAACCATCTGGTTGATATGCTTCATTGTTTCTTATCTTCTCCAAAATTTCTCTAACTACAACATCGTTATTCCTCGCATCTTCAGGAATATATCTAATAATAAATTCCTCAAGAGACATCAAATTAGCCTTCAATAAATACTCGCTCAACCCCCCAGCAGGAAGTACATCGGATAAATATTCGCTATGGGTTAACCTCCTGTACTTAGTTGCTATGTAAAAGTAATCTGCTGCCTCGACACCATCGTTAGTGAAATAGCCTCCCTTCTTTTTAGGTGGAATAATCCCAGCAAATCGATACCACTTTTTTAGTGCAGTAGTTGTAATCCCATATCGCTGCGCCAACTCGGTTTTTGTATAAAGCCTATAGAGATATCTTACTTGCTCCATCAAATTTACCCGCAATCAACAAACTGAGCAGTTTAATAGAACTGTAAACAAAGCTCTAACAAATTTCTAGTTGAGTAGCCAACAATTAAATCATAGATTCAAATCAAGCTTATTTCAACTATCTAGTAAATACTCAGTTAATCCCAATTTAGTTTGGGTACTCCTAAAAGATTACATAGCATCAAGTTTAGCGGCAATATAAATAAATAGGTTTGCCCAGTATTTCTGGATAATAAGTATTGAAAATAAAATCTTCTAAAAAAGGTAAAGTTGACAAAAACAACCTTACCTTAAAGTACTGAAGGGGCGACAAAAACGGCTATGATGTAGACAGAATAAGCTTCATCGCCCTCTGTCCCTGTTGATAATATCTTCGCTTATTAGGACTAAATTTCAATAACTCTGTGACTAACTCCTGGCAACTTTCCATAAAATTGACCCAAGTATAGCCATATAATCCAATGTAAAAACTGCTATGCCGTCTTTCAATGCGTCCATATTCTTTGACGCGACCGACATATTTCTGTAGACCGATACGTTTAATTTTCTGTCCATATAAAGTGGCAGAAGTATAGGGGCGATCGCTATCAGTAAAATAAGAGCAAGAAATCGTTCACCCGACACGGCTGTTCCTTCTAAATTATAACCACCACTCTTAAAATCACGAAACATTTCTTCAATATCAAATCTTCTTTTATAGCTAGCGATCGCTAACTCTAAAGTTTCTAGATTCGTGAGGAGAAACCACCCCTCTTCCGGCGTAACTCCCTGGATTTTACGTTTCCATTTACACGCGACATTAAAACTGACAAAACATTAGTTTTCGTCACCTTAACTCCTTTTAAAAAGAAAGAGGTTCCTGGGGACAAACCTAAATTTTTTAATTCTAACCAAATTTCCTTTTCAACTTCAATGAATTCATTTTTTTTGAGGCGCAGGCAGAAATATACATTCTGCTCTCTGAGCCAGTTTACCAATTTCACTGAGCAAAATTCACGGTCTCCTAATACGCAAACTTTATAATTCTTAAAAATTGGAAAGACTTGAGACAGGGCTGCTTTCTGTTCATTAATATTGCTACTGCCTAGCTTGGGTAATAATTCAAAGTATATTGGAAACGTTCTTTGCTCCCAAACAACACTAACCATGAATAGATTTATACAAGACCAATTCGTTCGGTCAATCACTACATAAACTATCTTGCTAGATGTAAAATATGTTTCTAACCATGCCATAACAATGGGGAACCAAATTTTTTCAATTGTTAAATTCGGCAATGACAAAAATCTCTGTATTTTCTTTCTTCTACTTTCAAATTTAATTGGAATTGGTAAGGCAGTAGCTAAAGCCTCCAAACTAACTTTTTTAATAGATTGCAGCACCGTAATCAAAATTTTGAGAAAGATGTATTCGGCAGGATTAAATTGACTTTTCAGGTGTGTTTGGTAAAATACAGGCAACATTATCATTAGATAGGTCTTATTGACATTGAACGACCTATCTTTTCTTACCATAAATCGCCGTACTGTTTACCAAATAAGCTTCTCAGACTATTTTGTCGCCCCGTCAGCTTAAAGTATTTAAATTTTTATCACAATCAATAAGAGACCATTTATAAAGTAAATCTTTAGACGGCTAGACGACGTAGCATCCCGACGAGTCATAACGGCGTATATGGCAGCTTCACTCATTTGGTGTCAGACGTTCGTAATCCTTACTCAGACAATGGTACTGGTTAAACCAACCGAATGTTCTTTCTACTACCCAACGCTTGGGTAAAACCTCAAACTCCTTATCAGTACGGCGCATAACCTCAACATGAGCTTGAATCATCAACCAAACAGCCAAGGCAAACTTATCACCCTTTTGCTCTGAGTCAACCCACATGACTTCAACTTTTTCTAATAACTCTGGGTGTTCGTCCACCCCATCAAAGCATACGCTGCAAGCACTCGTTCACTCTTCTTTGCCTTCGCTCACAACTACTTTAAGCAATAGTCCAAGGCTATCAACTTCGTGAGTGCGTTTCCTTCCCAAGACTCAGCTTACCGCAATCATTGCCGTACACATCCACGCCAGTTGCTTCAAGTCGGGCGTTGCCCGCCCAACGCACTGGCTCCCCTTTTTTCCGTCGTTTAAACCCTTCTGACTGTCTGCTGCGATTGCCCAAGGGGCAGTGCCAAAGGCAATCGCTGTCGGCTGTGTTGACCTACCTACTTTTTTCCTCACTTTGTCACGTAGTGCGTGGTTTAATTCTTCCCAGATTCCTCTGCGCTGCCATTTTCGGTAGTAGCTGTATACTGTTGAACGGGCGTGGAAAGTCTTTTGGAAGCATATCCCATTGACACCCTGTTTTCAAGTGATAGTAGATTGCGTTGCATACTGCTCGCATATCAGTTGTGCGAGGATGTCCACCCAACGAATGCTGGTGGAATTAGAGGGGCAAGGATTTCCCACGACCTATCATTTAAGTCCGTGGGATAAGACTTTCGTGTCATGAGCAACTATGTAAATACACTATATGGAATGTATCCTACCGTTGGGAGTACTCCTTTCTACTCACCTTTAGATTTACTTTATAAATAGCCTCTTAGCTAAGAGATGACACCCTCTGGTGCGATCGCTTGGATTGAAAAAGTAGAAGAACTTGAAGGCAATGCTTTTGCTGGAAGAGAAGTTACAGACGAGGAAATAGTACGTATTGGTAATTATTATTTAAGTGGTGATTACCTTATCAAAAATTTATAAATAATTCGGCAAGAGAAATAAAAAACTTTATTATCACTAGTTCACCTAGAAGCTGCAGAACAACGCATTTTAGATAAAATAGCTCAAAAGCAAATAATTCTTTAATGAACATGGAAGTTCAATTTAGTAAATCCCCAACAATCCAATCAGATGTATGTCGCACCGCAGTAGTAATGGCTGCAAAACGAGCTATCGAAACAGAAAGACCAGACCGATTATTTGATGACCCCTTCGCCGCACAACTAGCTGGTGATGCTGCAATTAATTTACAAAAAGAATGGCTCTCGAAAACCCAAGACTCAGCAAGCCTGCTAAAAGTACAGTTTGTAGCAGTTCGTACAAAGTATTTTGATGATTTCATCATGGAAGTGATGTCGAAAATTCATCAGGTAGTATTCTTAGGAGCAGGTTTAGACACACGAGCATATCGGCTATCTTTACCACCAGAAACACAATTATACGAAATTGATTTACCAGAAATTATTGATTATAAGCAAGAGATTCTCAAAGAGATTCCGCCAAAGTGCCGTCATCATACAATCGCAACCGACCTCAAACAGCCTTGGTCGCATTTGCTTTTACAACATGGATATCAATCGAATATTCCCACAGTTTGGCTTTTAGAAGGACTTCTGATGTATCTTGATGAAACAGAAGTTCATCAATTGCTTTCGACAATCAGCGAATTAAGTCCTACTGGTAGCTACTTAGGCGCTGATTTGGTTAGTGTAAAATCGTGGCAGATTGGTTCTCAAAATAGCAAAGCCGTAATTAGCGGTCACTGGCGATTTGGAACGGATGAACCAGAACAATTATTTGCTACTTATGGGTGGGAAACATCAGTAATACAACCAGGTGATCTCCGTGCGAACTACGGACGGTATACGGTTGAATTAGCACCACGAGAAATTCCAGGAAAAAGACGTTCCTATTTGGTTGTAGGAGAGAAGAAAGAAAATTAGTTCAGTTTGAAGGTGCTGTGCGTACAACTTCAAAATCCTCTTTGTGAGAGATACCAAAACGAGTAGGCTCTCCCATATAGTCAATCAAATAAAAATCCGTTGAATAACGACACCTCGAACGATCTGGGCGAATGCCCTCGTACTCATAACCCTTAACGTGCTTATCTCTTGCCAAAATCAGCTGCAAAGTCTCCAGTTGGGGAAAAGTTTCACGCCAAAATTCTAAATAGTTGTAACCAATCAATCGAGGTGGGCTCCAAATAGCTCTACTCTGCTCCAAATTAGGATTAGTATGAAGGCAAACGTTTGTAACATTACTCACAGCACAAGTTATCAGACCTTCGGATGTACACTGCATAATTGTTTCTTGAAACCGCATATAATCCAGACCAAGAATATCTTCCAAAGCTCGAATCGAAGCCATAGATAGCACAATCATTGTTTTTGCAAAAAAGGATTTCGAGTTGACTTGTGCTTCAAAATACAGTCGGGAGATACGCAAGCCTCCACATCAAAAAAATCCCAAACATCCTCTCCGTACTTAATAATTACAGAACTTAAACCAAAGCGTATCGCCCAGGATTTTAAAACTTCACGAAATTTTTTAAGAACATAAGTAGCAAAACAATAATTATCAACTTTGACTATCAACGCATCGATAGTAAAGTCGGGAGTGCAATTCCAGCCATAATGCTGTAACTCGTTCCAAAAAGCCAAAGACAAATCAGCTAATTCCATCGCTTTTTGTCAGAAACGATTAGTATAAGACAAATTTCTTACGGAGAGTACCCGTGAAACTTGTCAATCCTAATGGTGATATTACAACATCTGGTACAAAATCTCAATGATGAAAACTGATTTTCCGATGAAACATATATTTAAATTTCAATTCACCGCTTAATTTGTCAGCATCATAGCTTACGGGAGATAATAGTAAAGACAGAAAATCCGATTGTGTGTCGCCCTCTCAGCTTAAAGCCATATCATGCCAAACCCAGAAACACCTAAAAAACCTGTAACTCTTGAAGAACTAGAGGCAGATAAAAAAGCCCACCCTGAAAGGGGGATCATAAATGGAATACTAGTAGTTGAAAGAGGATCGCAAGAATTGAGGGGTCATATCCCCAAACCTTTATACGACGAAATGATTTACATCACCCGTGCTTTTTCATTAGGTAAGGCAGAAGCAGCACAGTACGGTGCATGGGAAGCAATAGATAGAATGTGCGTTCATGAAAGCGGACAAGATTTTTTGAAATGGAAAACTATTCAATATGACGGACCATATAGATTATTTAGAGGAGGCATGCCTATAGGGTTATATGAATCATTAACTTCAACGCTAGAAGAAAAAGGGTATGCTCCAGAAGATATGGCTACTATAGTAATTAGTTGCTTTGTCAGCAAATGCAATAAGGCTTACCAAAAGAGATTAAAGCAACTAACAGAAAAATTTCAGGTCAGCGAAGCAGAAATTCTTGATGTATTTGCAGATGATGCAAAGAAAATAGCAAGAGACAAAAAAATAGAAAAGTTAAAGTTAGGAGAACAATTAACAGAAATAGATCGAGAAAAAATGGACTAAAATTTATACTTGATAAATATTTATACTTGATAAATATCTATAATATATAATATATTTATCAAGTATAATCACATTTTGTCATTATTTTCATTTTCACAATGACAATCAGAATGCTCTCCAGAACAACCATGCATAAGATAATAAATTTTATATAATTGTCTAGTACGCACCTTAAACTTATTAGCTAAAAAAGTCATTTGTTCCTGGTCTGGAAGAGTATCCATATTTAATATAAATTCTAATAAATCATGGCAAGAAGAAGAATCAGAAAAGTATTTTTTGACCCATTCTTCAGTTCCTAAAACCGTAGGTTCTGGTATATTTTGATGACGCAAATGAGCTACAAGCTGCTGGTAAGCAAAATAACCTGCAGCTAGCTTTTTAATCAACAAAGAAACACCTTCTTTGCCTACAGGCTGAATAACATCTAATTCATCAGCCTCAATAATTTCTAACAAATCACGACCTAGTTGAGTTTCTGTAGAAATTCGCTCACCAACAGTATTATTCTGAACATTTTCATTAGTTCCAGCATCTGGCAGTACTGTAGTTCCAGACTTATAGATAGCCCAACCAGATGCCGCAAAAAATCTGTCAAATCCACCAGGCGTTGGTAAAGATATACCATTCAATATTAAAAATTCTAAAAAAGCAAAGGCAAAATCCACCAAATTACGCAATCGCTTACTTTCAGGTTTATTCCCCCTAGATTTATTACCTGTTGTTCTCTCCCAAGCCGCTGGCAAAGACATCAGCTTTTGTTCCATTTCATCATTCAATGGAACATCAATATATTTGTACTGCTTATTTTTATCGGAAGTATCACTCATATCTATAAGTCTATAACTCTAGCACAAATTCAACCCCCGCATCATTAAAAACGCTTACGCAGCAAAACAAGTATAAAGCAAGCGGTGTAAAGCAAACGAGAATTTTCCTAATATAGTTAAGTTTTGTAAATTATTTAGTAAAATAAACCAAAATTTCCGTAAAGTGTTAGGAAATATCTCAAGTCAAGAAAATCCCTTAAGTAGAAAAAACATTCAAAAACAAAATTACCGACCTATATGAACAACTGCAAAATCCTAAGAGTATTACCACAGCAGGGATTAGAGCCAAGGCAATTTCTCCGCCTCTGTTTTGGGATAGCCGAACTCAGCCCAGAACTTCTGCTCGAAGAAGAAACAAGGTTTCAGTACAGCAGCGCGTGTATCAAACTGCTATCAGGACTACTGGGAGTCACAAAACAAGCTGTTCGCAAGTGGGGTAACAACCCTAGCTTCGACAAAATGCCCCACCACACAAAACTAACACTGGCTTATATCAACAAGTGCAACTTAGACAGAGCCACAATCAACGCAATTGTAAAAGGAAAAAAATACACTCCACCAAGCGCAAGTGCAGAAATTTTCTTAAAAAAAGTATTCTTCGAGGGAATGACACCAGCAGAGCGGCTAGCTACAGTAACGCACATCAACTTTCGTCCGCAGTGTGTCAAAAGCTTATCGCAGGTACTAGGGATTGCACCCTCTACAGTACAGGAGTGGGGGCAAGATATCTCATTCAGAAAAATGCCCAAATACCACCAACACACCTTGGGCTATGCGATCGCTGTCTTACAGCAGCACCAAGAGCAATACGCTTTGCTACCAGTAACAGCAGCATAGTATTCAGTTTGCCGGCGGAGGGAAAGTTGGTCTTAAAGAAAGACCGACTAATTATAAAAGCGAAGCAAATTTTATCATGGAAACTACTCACAAGGCAATCTCCTACTGCCAACAACATCAACTAGAACCCAACCCAACCGCACATATTGAAAACAGCAGTCTAGAATATCTCCACTTCGCTTTCCTGCTTTGGGAATATAAAACCAGCTATAGCAAAAAAGAATACCGCAGACTGTTAAATACTTACAGTTGGGATAAGGGAAGCGCAGAAGAAATACGGGCGCTCAAGATAGGTGAAAACTTCCAAGAGTTCGCTTGCTGTCCCCAGCATCTAGCACCCATCCCAGTCACAATTTTACTTAAACTGTGTTCTGAAAAATACAAACCAATTATCAACCAACTTCAGGATTACCCTATCGGTGGATTAACCTGCGAAGTGGTACTGGAATTGATTGAGGAACGCAAAGCTTTACTTAAAGCTGAGAAAGAAACTTCTCAAAATAGCTTTGAAGAAAAACCATCAATTTGGCGCAGAACCTTAAAAGGTGAAAGGTTTTGTCAATTTCCGCCCCAGTGGGAAGAAGACCACCAAACAGGGGTACTCACACAGGAATTGATTGACGGATATGGGCTACTCCCCCAACAAATTCTCCGCGAAGCGATCGCAGACTATCACGCCAAAATCAAATCTCAAGAAAAAGAGCAGTCCCAGGAAGAGACTGTTGAATCTGAAGTGGTTCTGGTTGAGTCGAGGATGCTTCCACAAGTGGAAATATCCCCAACAGAGAGCGAAAAAGCTATAGAAGTTAACTCCAAACTAAAACAAAACGAACAAACTAGCACCACTAACCTTACAAAACAGCAGGCAGTTGGGGAAGAAGTATTAATGCTGGTAGAGAAACTCAAATTATCTACCAGTTACCATCAAATTAGAAGTGCTATATACAGGCATTTAGCTGTTAAAGATGAAGCTTTGAAGCAGCTTTCCCCAAAAGAACAGTTAAGAATTGAAAGATTGTTACCCCAGGAAGTATTAGCTCTAAAAACAGCCAGAGAATCCGGTTTAATCATTGACTACTATGAGTTAGAAACTGGCTGTTTTCAAGTATTTCTTGCAGGTGAAGATAAGCCTGAAAGCATTAGTAAATCAAATGTAATTAGTTGGCTACAAGAACAAGAAAGGCTCAACTGCGTAACGACATAAACCACCACAATCAGCTAACGCCTCAGTCTTAAAAATAATCCCAAATAAAGCATATATGGAATTGTCAGGAAAAATCCCCTCAATTCCTTGCTGCTACCTAATTGAGCTATAGGAGTCCGCTTGTCCATGAGAAACATCAAGCTCGTTATTACGAATGGTTCATGCGCGAACCTCAAGAAAAGATTTCAGCAGCATCTACAAGGGTCTGGAGCAGCATTTACTCGTGCTGCGATAAAACGCGGCATCGAATTCAAAATCGTCTACGTGTGGAAGACCTCAAGTAAACAAGAAGCCCGTCAGCTTGAAATTCAACTTAAGCGATCTAAAAACCATGCACAATTATTAAGGAGAGTGCAAAATGTCAAAACGAATTCGACAAAAACTAGGTAAATACTATTTAAGACGTAGATTACGTGGAAAAGTTTTACTATCAAAGGTTACAAGCTTTAGTTGCTATCAACAGAACCATCAAGAAAAAACCTGTACAACTGCAAGGAAATTCATTCGCAATAACAATATTCAACCACCATGCCTTATCACCGTACTCAAGATATCGGGTAGTGAAGAAAAATTTTTCTTGTCAAAAAAAGGACTGTTTAGTTATAAATATGCCATCGAAAATCACAAATTATTCTCACCAGAAATAGCGTCCGTCGCTAGTTAAATCAGCTATGACTTGAATCTACTACAGCCTGCCAGATATGGCAGGCTAAAAACGAACAAGACTTACTTGACCAAGTTTATGAATATAGATGACAGCCTTATTAACTTTTTATTTTATATAAAATTTTTGATTGATGATTGCCAAAAATTTATTAAATTTTGCAGTTAAGCTGATTCAACTAGCTCTCCAAAGAGATGAAATTCTTTTTCGCGCTCCAGTAACATTAATACGCATATTGATAACTTCCTTGCTAGCGCGGTAATATTCAACAGCCTCATCTATTGTCATTCCAGTTTTAACGATATGGAGTGCAGCTTCTTCTGAAATTAAAAGTGCCGGAGCTAACCAGTTTGCTTCATCTTCATATTCTTGGTTAAAATTCCGGCATCCGCATTCGTTGAAAACTTCATCTGGCTGGTGTTGAAGGATGCCATGACTTAACTCGTGAGAAACATTGGAAGCCTGACGTAGAGGGCTGTGAGCGTCATTGTGAACAATTATTCTTTGTGTGCCATAAAACACTGTTATCGCAGAAAAACTTTTTGGGTCTTTTTCTGTGAGATAGCGAACCTCGTCAGGAATTTTATGTTGAAATTCCGACAGAGGAACAATAGGAATTGCTAAATGTTCAGCAAGCTGCCAAGGACATAAGGGATCATGTGGTTTTAAACCAAGCTCTGCCCGAAACTCCCTGGAATAAGCACTTGCCTCCTTCTTAAAGCCTCGACGGAACTTCGCCTTAACTGGCATAAGCATTTACCTCCTTCCTAAAACCACAGCGTAATATCATCTCATTGATCAAGAGCGAAGTTTCTCGTAAGCAGCTTTGATGACGGCTTCCATTGCAGATGCAGCTTCTGGCGTTAAATGGGGGTCTGCACGCAAATACGCTGTAATTTTAGCGAGTGGTTCGGATTCAGTTGGAGTATCCTGTTCGCGCTTAATGAAGGAGTCTGCGTTCAGCCCAGACCATGCGAGCATTGCTGCCATACTGTCTACATCTGGTCGTCTACCTTGCGCGATCCGAGTTAAGGTGGACGCACTAACACCAGATTGTTCGGCGACTTGTTTCCAGGTCAAACGCTTAGACAGCCGCTGGCTGTCCAATGCTGCATAAAAGGCTTCAACATCAAACTGTCCTTTTGCCATTTCACCTCCAATTTCACTCTTGCAATTTTAAATCATGTGTGCAATATAATGGATAAAATTTCACAAGTGAAATTGAAAGTCAAACTTGCAACTAAAACTATGACTAACAATATTGTGGTTGAGGAGATTGAATTGGAAGCGTGGGTTAAGCAGCACGGGGCTGTACAACCACCGCTGGCAAAACACTACTTGGTGCGGATTGATGACCGAAGTTACAAAGTAGACGACCCCGTGATTACAGAAGGGCAGCTGCTTGATGAAGCAAGCAAGAGACCCGTGGATGAGTACCTCATCTTCCAAGTGCTACATAACGGTCAGTTAGAAGAAATCCGCCTTGATGAAACGGTTGAACTCAGAAAGCCTGGTATCGAGCGATTCATTACTTGGCGTAGCGATCGCTCTTTCTACTTTGTGATTGACGGTCGCCGATTTCAGTGGGGAGCACCAATTATCACAGGGTTAAAGTTGAAGGAACTTGCAGGTGTTGACCCTAAATCCTATGGAGTGTGGCTGGAAGTACGTAGTGTAGAAGACCGCCCAATTGCTGATAACGAATCTGTCACCTAAGAATATAAAACCAGGGGAAATTTTAGTCGTTGGTGATGCTGAATATCAGAAATGGGCTTGTTTTCGTTGTCCTGGAGGATGTGGTGAAAGTATTTTGCTGTCCTTGAATCTAAAGCGGCATCAATGCTCGGGCGATCGCCATTGATTCGTTGGGACGACCAACACTTCATCCTTCTGTTAGACAGCTTAACGAATGCCACTGCCACTTTTGGGTGCGTCAGGGAGTTGTTGAATGGTGCGCTGATTCAGGTCAGGAATGAACCTTATGGTCTTGTGTAGAAGAAAAATCCACTCCCTACTTACTCTTGAGAGTGTAAACAATATACTAATTGCATGAATTGTTTGTGGAGCAACAAATCTATAACGAAGTGTACAGGAATTGAGAAATAGCGCTCGCTCCCCTTACTTTGAGTTAATCACCAGACTAAACGAGAAACCGTAAAATTACTACTAACTTTAGTTCGGTTTTTACTATAAGTACAATTGTTCTTTTTAATCAAATAGGATTAAAATACAATGTAATAAAGTGCTACACAATAACTTATTGTAAGTCAATGTCGGCTAAATTCAAATGAATTTGGTTACGAACTATAGGTAATACCAGTAAGTTTTTTCTGGAAGATAGATCTTGATTCAAATATTGATGATGGTGGCATATGAAAAGAAATTACCATAGCACTGCGCTATGAATAGCCCAATTCAGTAAAGGTAAAAATAGATGTTTCCGCTGATCACACACTTTGAAGAACTGCTCAAGAACATTCAACCACCCCAAGAACGCCTTGATGCAGCACGCGATTTGCCGCCCTTAGTCCGTAAGTACATCGCCAAAAGCAAAGATTTTCCCACTGTTTACCCTCACTCTCGACTTGCAGGCTCCTACGCTCAGGACATGACATCAGGGGATGTTAAAGACGTAGATACCCTAATACGTGTCCCTGGAGATCCAAAGGCAAATGAACCAGAAGCTAAACGATTAATTCAAGACATGAAAAAGTTGCTTGATGGCTTGCCAAAAGCTTTGGGTTTTGAGGGATATGCAGAAGCGGAAATAGAGATAGAACGGGCACGCCGATCTGTCCATGTCTACTTCAAAGGCAAAGACTTTCACCTAGACTTTGTTCCTTGCATTGCACCAGATGGATTCGAGAGTGTGCTTTACGTTCCAGATCGAGGATTCAATAAGTGGATTGCATCGCACCCCATTGGGTATATCAACTTACTCAATGAACTACAAGAAAAAAACGATTACAAAGTTAAACCACTTGGCAAGCTTCTGAAGCACTTCCGTGACTGCCAAATGAAAAGCCGTAAACCCAAAAGTTACTGGCTTGGCGCTCTGCTGGTTTATCACATCCAAAAGAACACTTTAGACATGACACAGCCATTGGCAGTCCTATTTTACGAGCTTTTGGATGCTATTTACCGCCAATACGATCACCTGCTATGTACTAGCAATGTTGCAACCCCAAACCTCCCCGATCCAATTCTTGGTCATAACATCTCTTGGAACTGGAGCCGTACCCACTTTGAAACTTTCATGAGACGGATTAATGAAGGACGGAATTGGGCAGCTAAAGCTTTAGAGACTGACGATCGGGAGAAGGCGATTAAATACTGGCAAAAAATTTTTGGAGAAGAATATTTTCCATCAGAGGTAGAAACCGCTGCATCCAAATTAGCTAAAGCGGGTTTACCTGGCAAATCTTACGTCAGCTCTACTGGTTTAATTCTACCCAGCCAACCTGCTTCTGGTTTATATACTTCAACCATTGCAACCAAGTTTCATGGGATTGACCAAGGCTGAATATTCTCAACTGAGACCCACTATCAACCTGGGGCTGCAAAAGTTGCACATACTGCATCGGTTTCCTGGGTTCGCTTACAGGCGAGAGCGTGGGGTAGCTGTATGGCGAGGCACGCTTCAACCCCGTCAGTTTTCCCCAAAATATCGAGTAGCAATCCGCTACAAACTTAGCTCTTACCCAACCGTTAATGTCATATCTCCCACTTTGGCACCACGACCTCCCCATGTTTGGAAAGACGGAACTTTATGCCTCTACTATCCCAAAGAAAAACCGTGGCAGAAAGATATGCTGCTTGCAGAGACTATCCTTCCGTGGACTGCATTATGGTTATATTACTATGAATTGTGGCTAGATACAGGAAAATGGCTTGGCCCATCGTCACACGCCTCAGATTCAAAACTCCAAAGCTGGAGTTCCAATCCCGTTGAAGGGTATTCTATTGTGGAAAAACCGACTGAGCAGCAAACCGCATGACAGAGAGCGAACATTTGACTCCCTCACTCCTAGAACCACAGTCTCGTGGTGGTGATATTGCTGAAGGTGGCTTTTCCTTTCAGGAGCAAGTCATGCTTGCTCGCATTCCTGCTTGGCTAGCTCAGGATGGCTTCACAGCTATGATCCGAGAAGGGATTGGAGATGTAGAGGCAAAGTTTTTTGTACCCGGTCGTGGGTTTGCGATAGAGTTTCTTGAATTTAAAGACCACACACTCCAACCATCTAAGTTTTTAAATGAAATTCAACGGTTCCGAGAAGTAGATGCTGGTAGTCCAGATACCTATCAGCAATTTATACTTGTTGCGGCAGGAGTTTCCAGAGACTTAGAGCCTTTGGTAAATGGATTGCGCCGCGTTCGTAATCCTCAAGATTTTTATGAAGAAAACTCTACGGTCAAAGAAAATTCTTTCAAAGAGTATACCCGCCTAGTCAAAAAAATTGGCGGCACAGAACAAGATGCCTTTTTCATTTTTGAAAAGGTAATAGTAGAGGCAGATTGGAACACTGCAAAATCTCATGGCGAAGCTCTTTTTAAGCAGTCTTTGGCTGAGAATCTGAGTGAATATGAAGATTTATCTTTTAAAACTTTTGATAATATCTATAATCACTTAGGCACATTTATACGACAGCGCAAGAATCAAATTATTACCCGCAAAGAGTTAGAGACAAAACTGCGAGAAAAAATTTCTCCCAGTCAACTACCAGCCCTCCGTCCCATCCTGATTTACACAGCCATTGCCTCTGAAAATAATCCAGAGCATCATGGATTGTGTTTCGATTGGGCATCTTTTTCTGGTGGTGAAACTCGTGCAATTGCCCTATCCCAACAGTGGAATCACTTACTGATTGAACTACAGGATACTCGAAGCTGGATTGAAAAGTATAGAAATACTAAGCGAATCAGGCTTGCTGGCAACCGTCGTCTGGCAGCATGTCTTGCAATAGGATCTGTCTTCTCAGCTGTTAGGGGTTACGCCATTGAAATGGAATACCGTGGAGAGGTATGGGCGACAGATGCTCATCCCACTCAAGAAACCCCCGTTTATCCTTTAGCTCATCAGATTATAGGTGGAACAGGAACCCGCTTGGTTGTTAGCATAGGTATTCTTCGAGATATTATTCCTGAAGTGGAAGTCAATCTGGAGAAGTATGGACTCACAGGTGAGCCACTGCTTCACATTAGAGGAGAGCAGCCTATTACTTCTCCACAACATGCCAACAATGCCGTTGGAAGCATTAAAAAATTAATTGTCAATAACTTAGTGTGCATAGGTGGTAAAGAAATCCATTTATTTTTTGCTGGACCTGCTCATCTTGCTCTGTTTCTGGGACATCGCTTGGATGCTACAGCACCAGTCACTTGCTACGCATGGGTATCTAATAGTCAATACTCTAAAACATTCCAACTGTTCTCAGGAATTGCCAGCTAGATTTGCTGAAGCAAACTACTTTGTTGCGATCGCGGCGGTGACTCGGTGCCGTTAAGGAAGGAGTAATACCAAGTCCGCTTAATTAGTTATCAAAAAATTTTGCGTCTTTCTTTGCGACGCCAGTCGCCTGGGTTGGGAAACCCTCCAAAGGGCGCTGGCTCGCCTTAATTGGCGAAGAGTTTGAATCTTAAAGTTTTCGACTACAAGGGTCTCAAAACTTAATTATCGGAGATTTGGTAACTGTGATTTGAAATAAAAAATGAGATTTTAACTCATGATATGCTTCAAAAATGAGATACTCATTTTATGCTTCACTTTTAATATTCGAGTTATTTTGCTAATAATGATTATCGTGTAGGGGATGGGAGGAGGAGGGAAACGAGCGTCGCTCGTCTCCCTCCTCCCAATTTGATTATCGTTATTACTCGACTATAACCCCAGAAGTGCGATCGCGTCATCTCCCTGTCCTGGAAAGATAAAAGCAAGATCATGCCCAAGACGCTCGTGCCTACTGACATGAAGATGGGACACTCGCCTTCACAGCGATGCTCCTAAAGGAACATCTCAGTAGGATTTATTAGTTTGAATATAATTTTATAATCTACCAAGCATAATGTAAGTAAAAAAATCAACTGATTTCTTGAGCTATGAGCAAAGTAGTCCGACAATACGAACTTAGGGATTATCAGCGCAAATGGATAAAGGATATTTGCGAATCTTGGAACAGAGGAAATAGAAGGGTACTTGCTCAGTTACCAACTGGCGCAGGTAAAACCATCTGCTTTGCTCATATCTGTCACAAATTTTTTCAACAGCATCAACAGGTTTTAGTCATCGCTCACCGCATTGAATTAATTACTCAAGCTGCCGAAAAGTTAGAAATTATTGTAGGCGAATCAGTTGGGATCATCAAAGGAGGATGTCCTGAGCATCCAGAACGGAGAATTCAAGTTGCCAGTGTTCAAACCTTAGCCAGACGAGAGCTATTAGAACTACCATTAAACATTGGACTTTTACTTTTTGACGAAGCACATCACGCCAGCGCTTCATCATATAGACGCCTAATTGAACATTATCAAGATGCACGGATATTGGGTGTAACTGCCACTCCACAAAGAATCGACGGTCAAGGATTTCAAGAATTATTTGACGATTTGGTGGTGGGAATACCCACAGCAGCTTTAATCAAGCAAGGATATTTAAGTAAATTTAGATTATTTAGCACCAACCAAACTATTTCTACTAGTGGGGTTAAAAAGTCCCGTGGAGATTTTAGAGCTAAAGAATTAGCTGTTGCTGTCACCAGCCAAATTGGAGTTGATGAAATCTTTCAAAACTACTTAAAATATGCTCAGAATTTGCGGACAGTTATATTCGCTTGTAGCCTAGAACATAGTCGAGTGCTGGCGGCTCAATTTTGCCGTCATGGGATTAAAGCCGAACATTTAGATGGTGAAACTAAACCAGAATCAAGAGTTCAAATCCTAGAACGGTTCCGTACCGGGGCCACCCAAGTCATTACTAATTACGAAATCTTAACAGAGGGATATGATTGTCCGAATATCGAGTGCATCTACTGTGTTCGTCCAACCGAAAGCTCGACTTTATGGCTTCAGATGACAGGACGGGTTTTGAGAACCTCAAGTCTCAAACCAACGGCTGTGATCATTGACGTAACTGACAACTGGAAAAAGCATGGACTCCCGGACGAGGAGCGTCAATGGAGCTTAGAACCAAAAACCCTCACTTGCTCAAGTTCTTTGGGTTTAATCCAATGTCCACATTGCACTCATATTTTTAAGCCTCTTTCTCATGAAAGGGCGATTGTGGATGGAGAAATTGGTGAGGACGGTTTAGTCATTGAACATCACCAAGCTATTTGCCCTAGCTGCGCTTGCAGCGTTGAGTTTACTACTAAAGAAACTACAAACCAAAACCTGAAAAGCACGATAAAAATCCGAGTTCAAAATAGCCTCAACCTTGACCTAACAGAAATTGACCTATCTGTGTCGGGTAGTAAGCTAGAAATGGTGTACGATATGCTGTACTCGCAGAACTTAAAAAACGCTCCTCCCGCCAAAATCTACAAAGCTATCTTTATGACCTTTATCGAAAAAATCTCAGAATTTACTTTGGGGGATTGGCGAGAGATTGTCAAAATGATTGAACCACTCGAAGTAGTAATTACTAAAAAAGCTTGGGAGCTATACACTGAAGCACTTGATAGGCATAAAAATCGCCGGCTTGCTCTGTCTTTTATCGAGCAGCGAAAGTTAAAAAATCAAGATAACTTAGCACCGATGAGAGCCACTACAGATAACTCTGTTAATCAGGTAGCTCCCAAAATATCATCTGTGCCAGAACAACAACCAAAATCACCCCTACTTAAACAAAATTTAGGCAATCCCTATTTTCAGGAAAAATATGCCCAGGAATGGAAACAATCCTTAGCTAAATGTTCGGTAACAACTGCCGAGTTTTTGAGCAAAAATGCTGGATTGTTTCATGTAGAAACCACAACGAAATTTGTAAACATTTCTCTGGAGATTGAGAATATTCCTAACCTGAAATTAAAGCTTAAAGAAGTTTATAATTCCACAGAAATTCAGTCGGCTTTCAGTCAGGGTTTTGGCAAAGAGGCTAAGGTTATACTGAGATTACCGCCGACCGAAACTCAAAACCAGATATTCGGACATCTACCAGTAAACAATGTTCAGAACTGAGTTGTCTGCTTCTTTTTATGTAACTGTAGTAGCAACTACTCAAATAAGCCCAAATAAGGGTAACGTATGGGGACATCATGCTCTTTTTCCAGTTGAAAATTAATCACTTCCCAAGGCGGGTTTTCTCAATTGGAGCTAAAGTCCACAGGTATACTGTAAAGTCACGCTGATGTAGCCTGCGACAGTTCAGAATACCAGGGGTTACTGCGTTCTAGGTAATCGGTCATCAAATTATTAGAATAATATTGAAGAAGAACCCAGAAGTCAGAATTCACCGAATCAGAATCAATTAGTTGACGGTAGAACCCGCCACTAATTGTAGACCACGCTCATCAAAGATTTAGTGGGGGACTTAAACCCACTTATTCATCCGCCCTCCGGGTATGCCTATGGCTAACGCCACGGCTCCGCCGAACGGCACGCTACGCGAACACCAGTTACCTGCGCTCGGGTTACCCCTTCGGGTATGCCTTCGGCACGCCTGAGGGCGAACGCCAGTTGCCTACGGAGGGAAACCCTCCTGCAGCACTGGTCTCACCTCCTGCAGTACTGGTTCACCAGTCGTACAGAATTCAGCCCTGAATTCTGACGACTGACGCCTCTATTCTTTCTTGTTAAATTGGCTGCTGACAATGTGGTTAAAATATGGTGTAAATGAAGATGAGACATTGGTAAGTATTGAAGATGTCTCTAGGGGAAAGACCTCGCTTAAATGTCCCTATTGCGGTAGTGGACTACTTGCCAAAAAAGGCAAGATAAAAGAGCATCATTTTGCCCATACTGAAGAAACCTGCCGTCCGGTATTAACCCGTGAATTTCCAACTTTACCACTATACCAGCATTTCAACATTTATTTATCCAGTAAAGATTTAAAGCAATTGAAACTACTCTGGTCAGAGTATGGTTGCAAAAAATACTTAATCAGTTCTGATTTAGTTTCTTCTAATCTGATTCGAGCAGAATTATTACAAAAAAATGTTTTTACTTTCCCACATCAATATGAATTCACCAATCTGGGTAAAATTCCTGTTGGAGCACTCTCGTTAATGCTATTTAACGAAGTACAAGAGCCGTTATTACTCAAAAAATTACTCAAGTTAGAGTTAGCCGTAGAACACGCCAAACATAAAAACGCTCCTGATTTGGGCTACAGATTGACAGATTTGAAACTGTATTGCGCTCAACTCAAACGAGTCCTATCCTGCACCCTGTATTTTTTAGAGATTCAAACAAACAAAGGGATTTTGTACAAAATTGGAGTCACCCAGCGACCTATTAGAATGCGAATAGCAGAAGTAGAAATGGATTTAGGAGCGCATTACCAAAGCGTTGATATCAAAGTGCTAGGAACTTGGGAACATCGAGGAAATGTAGAACTGTATTTCAAGCACCGATATCACGATTTTAATTATCCTATCGGAAGTTTGACAGAATACTACAAATTCAATACCGAGAATGCCAAAAATGTGCTGAATGACTTACAACAAATGAAACCTAAAGTACTTTCTGCGGTTGAAATGGATATTTTTGAGAACAAGCCTAGCATTATTGTACGTAACTAATAAAACAGAAAAAGCAGCTTCACTGCATCTGGCGATACTCTGCTTTGTTTGGGTTTTGGGAAAATTTTTTAAAACGGTGATGGGTGGTGGAAAGCGATCGCCCCCCGTAACTACTCCTTTAACCACTCTGCCACCGCCACCAAATCTATCAAAATCTGCCGCAATCAAGAAATTTGGGAAAATTCAAGCAACTTAAGATTGACTCTAGAGGATTTTACAATCATTCTTCAATTGCTTTGGGTTAAACCACACCCTAATAGTTACCTATGAAAGCAACCTCAGTAGGCATTGATAGCTGAGGTAACTAGCAAGTAGGAGGTATCAATGTATTCAGAGTATCATTTTCTCAATGTTAAAGACCCAGATAGCAATGAGTACACTATCAAGCTAGAACAGCAGTATTTTGCTATAGGACGAAGCAACAACAACGATATAATACTTCCCGACCCAGAAAAGATAATCTCTCGACAACAATGCGTCCTTGAATATGAGGCAAAATGCTGGTGGGTGGTCGATGAATCCAGTGCAAATGGAACATATGTGCAGCAAAGTAATAACGACACTCCAATCAATGTGCGTCAGCAAGGTCGATTACAAATCAAGAATGGGGATGTGATTCTCATTCTTGGCAAGTTCTCTGAGGCGGAAGAACCAGGATTTTGGAGGCTGACCTTTCGAGACCTTTAACGAAACTAGAACATCAATTTAGTTATCAGCTTCCAGAGGCTGTTATTTGTTCTAGTTCCGTTAAACAAACGGGCAAGGACGTAGAGATGATCGTTTTGACACTCTCACTGCCAAACTTACGCGCTTGGCGGCAGATTCTTGCTTCACAGAAACTTGCTGTTTAGTGCTTGCACTAACAAATCTTACAGTTTCTCCACAAGCTTGAAATACCGAGTGTCCCTCGGTATTTGTTAACAGTTTTTTTAGCCCTTCCGCTCTTAAATTTCTTGCCGCATTCTCATCTCCCGTTAAGCTACCCTGTAACGGGAGATGAATTGCTCTATTGAGATAGACTTAATCAAGATAAAAAGGAGAGTAAAATCTTCTAAACCAACTTAGAGAATCTATGACTGTATTGTAGACCGTAATATGGAACAAGTTCAGTGTCAAGCCAAAGCGAAAAGCCAACCCGCTCGACGCTACGAATTAGATTGGCTTAGGGTTTTGGCAGTGCTGCTGCTACTTTATTTCCATACCGCAGCCATCTTTTATAGTGGCGAACTTGGCGAGTTTTACATCAAGAACGACCAGTTGAGTCATGCGATGAGTTGCTTCATCGTATTCGTCCATCAGTGGCATATGCCGCTCTTTTTTCTGTTGTCAGGATCTGGCACTTGGTTTGCGCTGTCATTTCGGTCAACGCTTGAGTATGTGCAGGAGCGATTCAAACGGCTGTTCATCCCTTTCTTGTTTGGTACTCTAATCCTTGTTCCGCCTCAGGTTTACTACCGACTTCGGAGCAATCCAAACTACCATGACTCATACCTGCAATTCTATCCCCAATTCTTCAATGGCATTCGTCCTCAGGGGAATTTTGAGTGGTCACACCTGTGGTTTGTGATCTATCTTTTCGTCTTTTCATTGATTGCCCTACCGCTCTTTCTACATTTCAAAGGGGCAGGAGCGCATTTACTCTCAAAGCTCTCAGTTATTATAGAAAAACCTGGAGCAATTTTGCTGCTTGCTCTACCCTTGGCTGCCATTGAAACAGCATTGCGACCCAGATGGCCAGGTTTCCAAAACCTCTATGACGACTGGGCAAACTTCTGTTTATACCTTTTGTACTTTATCTACGGCTACTTCCTAAGTTCTGACGCAAGATTTGGGCAGGCTATAGACAGGCATAAGAGTATCGCTCTGGTCTTGGCATGTACCTGTATGTTAGTTCTTTTTGGTTTGTGGCAGACTGATAGCTTGCCAGAGCGAGGTTACTCTCTGGAATACATCTTATACCAATTACTACGGGGGGTTGACTCCTGGTTTTGGATCGTTGCCCTTGTAGGGTTAGGTCGAAGGTACTTGAATTTCAATAGCAAGCTACTGCAATACGCGATCGCTGCACAATATCCATTCTACCTGCTTCACCAAACAGTCCTCGTGGCAATTGGTTTCTACGTAGTACGTTGGAATGCAGGCGTGATGGAGAAATTTTGGGTGATTAGCACCACCTCTCTAATCGTAACCATTGCCCTCTATGAGTTATTCATCAGGCGAAACAATCTGGCGAGATTTGTGTTCGGACTCAAGCCAATTTCTTCCCAGCAGGAACTAGCGCAACCACTTCCTGCATCGAGAGATTAGAGGTCAGGACGCGCGGCTTTTTCCCGCTTAGGGATTTCCAACAAATAAATTATCCCTCTTGTGGGGTGGGCCAGAAAGCCCGCCCAGTTAATAGGACGGGCTAGAAGCCCACTCCACAAGAAAAAATTGGATACTTTTTAATTTGGAAGTCCCTTAAAGCTTTAAGTTCTAATTGCCACAAGCAATTTCAATACCTAATGAGCTAAGAACTCCAAAACCAAAGTATTAAACTCCTCTGAATGTTCAATTTGTGACCAATGACCACACGGATCGAAAATATGTTGACGGGCATTCGGCAAACCTAAGGTTGCAACAGCAGCGTGAGCAACTGGCAGTACACGATCCTGTCGCCCCCAAAGCACAAGTGTTGGCGCAGTGATGGTAGGCAATCTATCGACAATCCGATTATAAATTTCAGTCCGAACACCAAACAGGTCGATGTTTGTTTTAATAAGTGCTACAACTGCTTCCCATGCCCTAGGAAGAGTAGCAATTTGGTAAAACAGCTCAACCCACTCATTGGAAATAAGCGTTGAGTCATACACAGACTGCTTCAACGCCAAAGCTGTACCGCTGCGAGTGGGTTTGAATAATCTGCCAACAAATGGTAATGTCGCTAACCGAAGCGTAAGTGTGATTTCTTTACCTAACCCCAAGCTGTTCACCAAGACCAACTTCTCTAGTTTTTGAGGAAAATCTAGTGCGAATTGCAAGGCGACACCGCCTCCCAGCGAATTTCCAATCAGGCTGGCGCACTCGATACTAAGGGCATCCATGAAATCTTTGACAAACTGGGCTAGGTAGGTGAGCGAATAGGTTACTGGTGGCTTATCAGAGCGACCAGCGCCTACTAAATCAACAGCGTAGACACGATGGTGTTGAGCTAAGACGCTAATATTATACGCCCAAGTCTCTACACTACTGCCGATGCCGTGGAGCAAGATGACTGTTGTTCCCTTGTCCCCCGAAGTCCAGTAGCGTGTATTGATTTGACCAACTTGGACATATCGGTCTTGTGGTGTCTGTACAAGCATCATAGGCATCGGTCAGCATTTTGATTGGCGTGAAGTGACTTGCAGCTGTCTTCAACAATACTAGTTCCAAATAAGTTTTTGGATCTGGAACTTGCCCATTTGATATCAATTTTGGCATCTACAAAGAAAGCAAATATCCGCTTCTCCAAGGAGAAATGTTCTGACAGTATGAATTTTAGAAATTTTGACAGGTGAGTAAGTAGCAATAAAATAGAAAATTGGCTTAAGCCTTGAGGTCGGCTTCTGCTACCATCAATCCCCACACAATACCAAAACGGATTCTGGTCGCACGACAAACCGCAAAATTAGTATCTTCAAGGAAGCGGTGAAATTCATCTTGGGTGTAACACTGCTTATGAGCCAGATCAAAAATTTTAAGTATAATATCACAAATTTTACAAGTTAAATAATCTCTACACCAATCCAGGATAATAACTTTACCATCAGGCTTAAGAACACGTCTCATCTCTTTTAACGCAGCAAGTGGGTCATCGAAGTAATGAAACGAATTGGCAGATACAATCACATCGAAACTATCATTGTCAAATGGTAAAGCTGACGCACTTGCCGTCTGAAATGATACTTGAGGATAAGCACTACATTTGAGTTTGGCGATCGCCAGCATCTTCTCTGAAATGTCTACCCCAACAATCTGTTGCGATGAATACTCAGCCAGCAGTAAACGTTCAAACTCACCAGTACCACAGGCAACATCAAGTACAGTATCTGCTGGTGATATGTCTGCCCAGGTTTTGAGGAAAGATAGTGTGTTAGCGATATAACTTTTCCAACGTAGATCGTAAACGGCAGCTAACTGGTCGTACTGTTTGCGAACTGTGGTTTCAGTCATCCTGGTTATTCTAATAAGGGTTTTAGGTTAGCCAACCACTTTGCACATACTTACTGTACATTACCCCTACTTGGCAAAAAGACGCGCGAAAGTGACAACAACTCTTGCTTTAGCTCAGTAGCTCTTGTGATAATGGCTCGATTCAAACAAGCTATGGTTAAGGCTCTTACATGGGGAGTGAAATTAATTTAAGTTGAATTTAACATGGTTAATATGGACAAGTAACTCAATAAAAAATCTTGATGGCTTCCACCTATACCCTCGCTCCCGATACTATTGTTTCTGGGTTTCATGCCCTTTGCGATCCACTTAGGGTTAGGGTCATAGAACTACTGCGTGACCAAAGAATTTTGTGTGTGTGATTTGTGTGATGCCTTGAAGGTTGCCAATCAAAGTTGTCTTTTCACCTGAAAAGTTTGCGGGAAGCGGGTTTGGTTCGCTCAAGGCAGGAAGGACGCTGGATTTACTACAGTCTTAATATCCCTCAGTTTGCCGCCCTAGAGCAGTATCTGTCTGAATTCCGCCGATTTAGCCAAATATTGCCTGCTCGATTTTGTCAAGACCAGTCCTAAAATATCTATTTTTTTTTAATTAAGTTGTGTAAATTATCACTCTTCTTTTCTTAACAAATCAATTTTTTTTGAAATGATAGAGATATACCCTTAATTGATTTATCAGGGTGGTGGAGATAATGAACGCAAGACTTGTCAAGTTGGTACTCGCATTTGGAACATTGGTTTTAACAACCAATTGGACTGCGAGAACTTACTCAACTCAAACTCAAGTATCACAAAAAGTAGCTCAAGGGAATACGCAAACGACAACAGGGAATGTGAGGATTGATGGTTCAAGTACTGTTTATCCAATCACTCAGGCAATCGCTAAAGCGTTTGAATCAGAGCGAAAGCAAGAAAGTATCAGTGAATATTTCTGGTACAAGTGGCGGTTTTGAAAAATTCTGTGCTGGACAAACTGACATTTCTAACGCTTCTCGACCAATTTTAAAAGCAGAGATAGAAACTTGTCGCAAAAATGGTGTCAGGTTTATAGAACTTCCCATAGCTTTTGATGCTCTCACCATCGTTGTTCATCCACAAAACAACTGGGCAAAAGAAATCACCCTTGCCGAGTTGAAAGAAATGTGGGAACCAGTAGGTCAAGGGAAAATTACAAATTGGAATCAAGTGCGCGCATCTTGGCCCAATCGTCCCTTAAAATTGTTTGGTGCAGGCAACAAATCAGGAACTTTTGACTATTTCACCGAAGCAACAGTCGGCAAAACAAGAGCCAGTCGTACTGACTACACAGCGAGCGAAGATGACGAAGTTATAGCAGCCGGAGTCAGCAAAGATCCAAATGCTCTAGGTTACTTTGGCTATGCTTATTATCAAGAACACAAGGATAAATTGAAAGTACTCGCTGTTGACAATGGTAAAGGACCAGTATTGCCAACACGTGAAACTGTAGAACAAGCTCAGTATCAGCCACTGTCTCGACCTTTATTTATCTACGTTAATTCTTGGAATACGAAAATAAAGCGGCTATTTACCAATTTGTAGATTTTTACATTAGGATAGGCACCTAAACTCTAATTTCTGTGGGCTATGTACCTTTACCAGAAGAAGTTTACCGTATTGACATGTTCACTTAAACAATGGTAAAGTAGGAACTGTGTTTGGTGGCGAAGCGCAGCTTAACCTAACGCTGGGAGAAGTGTTACGCAAGCAAAAGCAGTTTTAGGTTGATGATTTTCTTTATACATAAAGAAGTTGCTTAATATAAGCATCAAACATAGGCAGAAGGAATTGATACCTTTACTTTGATGTCTGTCAGTAGTGGTACAGTGATGGTGGATTCATGGGCAATTCAATAAGCGGTCGTGCTGTAACTCATATGGGGTATCAACTTTGTGTTTATGCCGTCTGCGCCGCATTGATTTCATAAGGCATCAAGATAGCGCAGACAAACCAGTATTTCATCAACTTTTTTAATAAGATCCCAAACCCATCGGCAAGCAGCCCTTAGAACTAAGAAATGCATTATTGAGGAAGCATCTGTGCTAGATTAGCATAGACATATCAAATTTTCTTGAAACCGAAGGAGCTTTAGAACTAGAAAGGACAATGAAGCTTATACTTAAGCATCTCACGGGTGGTCTCAGGTTTCAAGTAGTACACAATACAACCTTGCCCCACCTAAGTTTCAAAAACTGCATCTATCTAGAGAAATTATGCGGGATAAGTGATGAAGAGAAAGAATCTTCTAAAACAGCTTTCGTTTCTTGACCGTTTCCTAACCTTGTGGATTTTTTTAGCAATGGTTATTGGGGTTTGCATAGGTTATTTTATTCCTCAAGTAGATGTCCTCATTAACCAATTCCAGGTAGGAACCACTAATATACCCATTGCCATCGGCTTAATTTTGATGATGTACCCGCCGCTTGCTAAGGTGCGGTATGAAGAGTTAGGCGATGTGTTTCGTAATGGCAAAATTCTTGGTATATCGCTCCTTCAGAATTGGCTCATCGGACCAATTCTGATGTTTGCTCTAGCGATTATTTTCTTACATGATTATCCAGAATACATGGCGGGATTGATTCTCATTGGATTAGCCCGTTGTATTGCAATGGTCGTTGTCTGGAGTGATCTGGCTAGAGGAGATACTGAATATACAGCAGGACTTGTGGCATTTAACAGTATATTTCAAGTCCTGTTTTACAGTGTTTACGCTTGGTTTTTTATGACTGTTCTGCCACCTTTATTTGGCTTAAAAGGCAGTGTAATCAACATTAGCATTGGAGAGATTGCCCAAAGTGTCTTTATTTACCTGGGAATTCCCTTCATTGCTGGATTCCTGACTCGCGTTCTTCTTGTAAGAGCAAAGGGCAAAAGATGGTATCACACTGAGTTTGTTCCCAAAATCAGCCCAATCACGCTGATTGCTCTGTTGTTTACCATCGTGGTTATGTTTAGCTTGAAGGGCAATCTCATCGTTCAGATTCCATTGGATGTTGTCCGAATAGCAGTTCCAATGCTCATTTACTTCATACTCATGTTTTTCATCAGCTTTTACATGGCTTGGAAAATTAAAGCTGACTATGCGAAAGCGGCAAGCGTGGCATTTACAGCTGCTGGCAATAATTTTGAACTGGCGATCGCTGTGGCTGTGGCTGTATTCGGAATTAACTCCGGAGCAGCGTTTACTGCTGTAATTGGTCCCTTGGTGGAAGTTCCTGTGCTGATTGGTTTGGTCAATGTAGCACTCTGGTTTCAAAGACGATTCTTCCGCTCTTCTGAACCAACAACTTTGTAGCTCTAATTATGTGAAGGGAAAGTTGGTAATCACATCATCCCAAAAGAAAATTGAACGCGAAAACACCAGCTATCGCGTTCAAGAGCACACTAGCACATTAATATCGCCAAGTCTTTTTACAACATTGGTTCGGGGTTTTCATAATAATTTTCGTCCCTAAACTTATAACGTTTGCTGAATAATAGTTCTGTTTAACCTACAGACGATTTGTGCTCAGAAGACTTATTAATCCCCCTCCACCGGATTTGAGAATGAAACCCAATATGATACAAAGACCCTAGCTACGTTTATCAATAAAATTTGATGACTGCTACCAAGACTGTCATTTCTGACACAATTGCTGAGGGCTTTCACGCCTTATCTGATCCCATAAGGATTCAAGTTTTGGAACTGCTGCGCTCTCAAGAGCTACGCGTATGCGAAATGTGCCAAAATTTAGGAATTACTCAGTCTAGGCTGTCTTTTCATCTCAAAACCCTGAAAGAAGTGGAATTAGTTCGCACACGTCAAGAAGGTCGTAGCATATATTACAGTCTTAATTTGCCTCAGTTTACTGTTTTAGAACAGTACCTAATGCAAACTCAAGGAGCCTTGGAAAGCATCCATCTCACACTTAAGGGTTAAAAATGCGAATTTTACTAAACCAAGTAAATGATTAAGAAAATTAAGGAGTTCTGTCGCGGGGCTCGGTCAAGCCTCAGAGATAACAAACCTCACGGCTTCTGGTTGGGGAGAGCCAAAGCATTTCGCAAAGCTTCGATACCTTCAGGGACAAGCCGATAGTAAATCCAGGTTCCGCGTCGTTCTTTCTGGAGTAAACCAGCCTCGTACATCACCTTCAAATGATGGCTCACAGTGGGCTGAGATAGTCCCAAAGGTTCTGTTAACTGACAGACACAAGCTTCACCAGTTGGTTGAGCAGCGATAAGACTGAGCAATTGCAACCGAGCGGGTTCTCCCAAGACGCGGAAGATAGCTGCCGTTTGTGCTGCTTCGTCCGCGTTGATGAATCTTGACAGCAGTGACGGACAACAAGCGGAAATTTGTTGAGAAAAGTTCATACTTCTATATTGACATTTATCAATATATTTTGCCAGTATATTGATATGCATAAATATTGATACTCATCAATATTTAGAAGAAACGACAAGGGAGAATATTTATGGCAGTTCTAAAAACCCATGTAGCGTTGAATGTTACCAACCTGGCAAAGTCCGTTGCCTTCTATCAGGCGATGTTTGGCGTTGAACCTGTGAAACATAAGGTGGACTACGCCAAGTTTGATATTCCCAGTCCTCCGTTAAACCTGACACTGAACGTGGTTTCTAGTATGCAGCCTGGTGGTGCCTTGTCTCATTTGGGTGTGCAAGTTGACAGTACGTTAGAGGTGCAAGCAGCAGTCAATCGTTTTCAAGAGGCGGGACTGGCACTATTTGAAGAAAAGAATACTGACTGTTGCTATGCGCTGCAAGACAAAGTGTGGATAAGCGATCCAGACCAGAACAAATGGGAAGTATTTGTGGTGAAAGTGACAGACACAGCGCCAGAAAAGAACGTTACGGTTAATGCCGAGCCAACAGCACAAGGTGTGAAAAAGGCGTGTTGTGGATAATACTGAGTTAGATTCAGTCATGGAGACACGATGTTCCTCGTGTCTCACGAATTCTTCTTTGTAATAATTTCTCTTAATCTGACAGCAACATAAACTTTTATTGTTTTTTATGAAATTATGTAATCTAATAAAAATTTCTCAGGAAACATCAATTTTTATTGAAATGATTAAGTATACTGTTTGACAACGTTTTGTACCATACATAATCAGGAAGCAAGTCAACATGACCCACCTACTAATTATTGGTGGTAGCGATGCGGGTATCAGCGCTGCCTTACGGGCAAAAGAGTTGGATTCAAAAGTTGATGTCACCGTGGTTGTAGCTGATAGCTTTCCCAACTACAGCATTTGTGGTATTCCATTTTATCTCAGCGGTGAAGTACCGGATTGGCGCAATCTAGCTCATCGCACGGCAGAGGAAATCACACAGACAGGCATTAATCTGTTGCTCAACCACACAGCCCAGACTGTTTACCCTGCTAAAAAAAGCGTCGAAATTGTAGATCAACAAGGACAGGTGCAATGGTTGACTTACGATAAGCTTATTGTGGCTACGGGCGCTGTGCCAGTTAAACCTGCCATAGAGGGGTTGGAACTTCCAGGAGTTTTTCTTTTGCACTCAATGGAAGATACCTTTGCTGTTCACCAGCACTTGACCAACCATGCGCCGCAATCAGTAGTCATTGTCGGCGGCGGATACATAGGGCTGGAGATGGCGGATGCTTTGACGCATAGGGGTATTGCCGTTACCCTAGTGGAGCATTCAGCAACCGTCATGAAGACCGTTGACCCCTCCTTAGGACAAGTTATTGGTGAAGAACTAAGACGCCACAACGTTGAAGTCATCAATAGGGTTGAAATCGAGACTATTGAACAAAAAGGAACGCAGTTAATAGTATCAGGGACTGGTGGTTTTCATAAGACGACCGATATGGTGTTGGTGGCGGTTGGCGTTCGACCATTAACCGACCTCGCCCCAGAAGCAGGCTTAAAGACAGGTCAAAGGGGTGCAATCCAAGTTAACCGGAAGATGGAAACTAACGTTCCCGATATTTATGCAGCAGGGGACTGTGTTGAAACCTGGCACCGCCTGCTTAATGAGTACACCTATCTTCCCTTAGGAACAACAGCCCATAAGCAAGGTCGGATTGCTGGTGAAAATGCCGTTGGCGGTGAGCAAGAATTTGCTGGTTCATTAGGGACTCAGGTCGTTAAAATTTTTGATTTGGCTGTTGCCCGTACTGGCTTGCGCGATGCAGAAGCACAAGGTGGGAGGTTCAACGCTGTCACGGTCGAGATGGATGCTTGGGATCACAAAGTTTACTATCCAGGGGCGCACAAATTGCGGATTCGCATCACCGGAGATGCTCAAAATGGTCGGCTTTTGGGCGCTCAAATGGTTGGACATTATCAGGGGGAGGTTGCCAAGCGGATCGACATCTTCGCCACTGCTCTATTTCATGGTATGAACGTAGACGAGTTAAATGAACTCGACCTCAGCTACACACCACCCTTAAGTAGTCCCTGGGACCCAGTGCAAATGAGCGCCCAAGCTTGGGTTAAACAGCAAATTAAATACCATTCTTAGAAGCTACTGCTGATTTCTATGACGAATTTTTCTCATCCTCCCAGAATACTGTTTTTGTATGGCTCTTTGCGAGAACGTTCCTATAGCCGCCTGCTTGCAGAAGAAGCCGCTCGAATTATCGAGGAGTTTGGTGCAGAAGTGCGGTTTTTTGACCCACGGGAATTACCGATTCACAACAGTGTACCGGATACCCATCCTAAGGTGCAGGAATTACGGGAATTAAGCCAGTGGTCTGAGGGTCAAGTCTGGTCATCGCCAGAGATGCACGGCAATATTACGGGCATCATGAAAAACCAAATTGACTGGATTCCCCTCAGTATAGGAGCAGTCAGACCGACGCAAGGTAGAACCTTAGCGGTGATGCAAGTCAGCGGTGGTTCTCAGTCTTTCAACGCCGTCAACACCCTGCGGATTTTGGGGCGTTGGATGCGAATGTTTACGATTCCGAATCAGTCTAGTGTTGCCAAAGCATACCAGGAATTTAACGAAGACGGAACGATGAAGGATTCACCTTATCGCGATCGCGTGGTTGATGTGATGGAGGAACTCTATAAATTCACGCTGTTGTTGCGTGACAAAGTGGATTATCTCACAGACCGCTACAGCGAACGTAAAGAGAAAGCTGCCAAAGAGACAATCGCTGTCGCGAATAAGGCTCTTGAAGTTAACTCTCATAAAAGCACGTAGTTATTTCCATCTGGCTGTATGAAAAGACTCCAGATATCAAAAAATTGAGAAGCAGCATTCATAACATTTTCATTAAGGGTAATCTATGGTGACAACAGTGTATGATTGTCAAAATCTACACCGATTTGCTGCGATGGGTGGTATCTATGGTAATGTTCCTGCTCTGAAAGCTTGCTTGCAAGATGCCAAGGAACAACAGTGTGAAACACTCTTGTTTCTTGGCGATGCCATTGGTTTTTGTGGGCATAGCGACGAAGTGATTGATTTAGTTCGACAGCATTTTGACATCCTGATTGCTGGAAACCACGAGCTTGAAGCAGTAGCTGGGTCAAACACTTGTGGTTGTGGCTATGCTTCTCCCGAAGATGAGCGTCTCAGTTCCATAGCCGCTGAATGGTCTCTGCTTGACTTGAGTGAGGGGAATCGGCAATGGTTGGGAACCTTACCCGGAGTTGCCATTATTAATACCGCTGCTGGACGCATCCTTTTGTGTCATGGTAGTCCAGATCGAACCAACGAGTTTTTATTTGAATCGGAATTGGATGAACAAAGGTTGATTCAGTGGTTAGAGCAGTATCAGGCAGTAGGCTTTATCTGCACTCATTCAGGTTTACCCTGGATTCGTCACTTGAAGGATGGTCGGTTTGCTGCGAATTGTGGTGTCGTTGGCAAACCAGACAATGATGGTGATCCAGCAATACACTATCTCATGGTGACTGTAGCAACAGATTCTGTGCAGAACATTGTTGTTCAACGAGTTGAATACAATCATCTCGACTGGATTAATATTCTCAAGCGCGAGGGGGTTAACGCCATGTTTACCGAACCTCTACGTACTGGACTTTGGACTTATGGCGTAGCCAGCCTCCCAAGCCAACCTTTTTCGTAGATGGCGGCTAGTGACAGCTATGTTACTGTATGCCTTTTAGGGATTGAGGTTTTGTCATCTGGGTAAGCCTTATTGCTAGTGATTTACTCCCGTTCAATTAATCCACAGATTTTGCCATTATAAATGGTATCATTTGGTACAGCGGGTGAATCTGGGAGCAAAGCCTCAATCTGCTCGTATCGGCTGAGCAATTCCTGTTGGAGGGCTGTTAATTCATGGATACGGCGCTCCAATTCATCGATGTGCTGCTTCACCATTGCCTTGAGGTTTACACAGGGCAAAGCACCAAGGGCGTTGATGTCAATCAGCTTTTTGATTTCCTCCAGGGATAGTCCGAAGCGCTTGGCTTTCTGAATAAACCGCAGGCGCTCCTCATCCTCTTGTGAATAAATGCGGTATTTTGACTCTGTTCGCTTGGGCTGGTTGAGTAAACCCAAACGTTCGTAATAACGAATTGTCTGAGTGGGCAGATCCACTCGCTGGCTTAACTCGCCTATAAATAAAACCTCTTTCGTTTTCATGCCATCTCCTTGGGCCGATGGGTCGGGGTTCTACCTCGACCCACACGTACTTTATCCTTGTCCAATACCAGCAGCGACGAGTGCTTCGCGGGACACTGGCTGCTGTTTCTGGCAACAGCCAGCGAGTTTCCCATCCACGACGACAGCCGGAACGCGGTGGATGCCATACTGTGCCACTTTCTCGCGACATATATTGGTGGCACATCCAGAGCGCAGATCGTAGACTTGCACGTCGCAATTCTCGCAGGCTAGCTCCCTAACCACCTTAACGGTTTCATCGCACAAAGGACATCCTGCGGTGAAAACTTCAACTAGACGCTTGGACATTTTCGACTTCTCCTTTTGAACTCTAAAATTAGCCTAAACCTTATACCTGACTTCAAAGTCAAGGGGTTATATGTCACGGACTTAGGGAAATTTGGACAAAAAACCTGCTCTACGCAGCAATGGGCGTCTTTACTAAGGGGAACACTTATACCGAAAGGTTGTATGTTGTTTATGGTATATATCCAAAATTGCGATTATACATTACATTAAAAAAGGCACTAAGCAGTGCTTGACATATCAATTTTTCTTGAAATAATAGAATTATCTGGTGGTTGGAATGGGCATGAAAGCAGTTTCTAGAATAGCCTGTGGAAATCTGTTTCCCCTGTAGGAGAGGCAATCACGGCATCAGTTCTACTAGTATCGCCTTTTATTTTATTGCGAGAAATTTGGCAGCATCACTTTAATTTATTTGGTTGCGTCCATCTTGGAAGTGTAACTAGCCGTGCTGATGTCAAAGCAACTTTCCAACGGATTCTTTTAATATCTAATACTGAGGAAACGCTGATGAAACGTGTCATGTTTGTTTGCAAGAAGAATTCCCGTCGTTCGCAAATGGCAGAGGGATTTGCTCGCACTTTGGGAGAAGGCAAGATTGCTGTGACGAGTTCAGGATTGGCAGCAAGTGAGGTAGATCCTATTACCACTCAAGTTATGTCTGAAATTGGCATTGACATTACTCATCAGACTTCTAAGCCGTTAAGCGATTTCAAGGCAGATGACTACAATGCAGTTATTTCTCTTTGTGGCTGTGGCGTTAACTTGCCAGAAGAATGGGTACTAAGGGATGTGTTTGAAGATTGGCAACTCGATGATCCAGAGGGGCAAGGTATAGAAACTTTCCGCCGCGTTCGCGATGAAGTGAAGGAACGAGTGGTGAAGTTGATTGCATCTCTTAGTTAAATTCCGTAACTTTTGCTATTCGCATTTCTTTAAGGTTTATTGAAGTGATCGCGATTCGGGGCAGTGCTTTCCCTTGCGATCGCCACCTGTCAAACTGGGGAATTGTAAAATTCCCCAATCAGAACATAGATTATACGAAGTTTACTGTACTCAATGGCGGTAGATCATCATCCGTCACAGTTTGAGTGACATTGATAGCATAAGCATCATCGCCAAAAGCTGCTGGATTGGTATTACCACCTGGGTAGCTACCAAACAGGGTCTTGTACATGATGCGATAGATTTCGGTATTGTCCAAAGTGCTGGGAAGTAGGTCAGCATTCATACCGTAGGTTTTAGAAACAATGCTACCTGGGAAGTCAGGAGTGCCGACCCAGCCAACGCCAAAGTTACCAACCGGACCTGCAATGCTATCTTCGGCGGTAAAGGGAACCCAAGGTGTATTATTGCCATTTACCCCATCTAATGGATTCTGCAAAGTTGAGGCAGGTGGTGCTGGGTTGACACCAACCGTAGGTACTTTGGGTTCAAAGATTTGGTACGCAGGACCATAGGGAATTGCCTGAGATATTTGCAAACCACCTGCTTCACTGTCGGCAGCAGTAATAACTAGCGTATTGGGGTCTGTGTTATTGATGTAGTCCATTGCCACACCAATTGCTGCATCCGCCCTTCTAACAGCCTCAACAGTACCGACTGCGTTGTTATTGTTAGCGAAGTTGTCGGTGCCTTCCTCTTCCAGAACGACAAAGAAACCATCTGGATCTTGGGAGGCGAACCTGAGGGTTTCTTTGAGCATTTCGGCGACTGTGGGCGGATTCGGATTGTTTGGCTGACCATACAAACCTAGACCCCGTGTTACCAACTCGTTCTCGTTGAAATCGTTGTAGGTGTTTTCAGCAGCAAAAACGCCTAAAACCTTTTCAGTATTGTCGGGCAGAGCTTGGAGTTCATCCAAATTATAAACAACCTCGTAACCCTGTTCCTTTGCTAACTCAATCAAGTTAGTCTGGGGTCTAACCAGTTCTCCCTGTTGAGCAGCATCCAGTTGTGGTGTCACATACCGTCCGGTTGTTCCCGCAGGCAGCATATGCAATTCGCCGCCACCCATAATAAAGTTGACCCCAGACCGGATGATTTGCTCTGTGATTGCAGCTGCTTGGTTGCGATTTTCTACTTGAGCAAGGAAAGCACCTGTTCCTGGTTCGGCAATGTAGCCAGAGTTGATCACAGCAGTTGCTTTACCAGCGGCGATCGCCTCATCCATAATTGTCATACCGACCTGACCGGAAGCTGGCACAACCGGGCTGCCATCTTCATTAAAACCATAAGAGCCAGCATATACTTTAGTACCCGTTGCGTGAGTGACAGCACCAGCATTGGAAGTTCCGGTCAACTGGTCTTCCATGTGTCCCAGATACACTCCAGCGTTGGACATCATGTCCCAATTCAGCCTGCCGTCTGGTCCTAAGTCGGTAAGGCGTGCTGTAGCGTAGTGCGACGGGCTTGTGCCATCCGGGTGAATGAAGATGACATTACCTGTATCTTTCGTTGCAGCCGGAGCTTGAGTTTGTGGAGCAACTAAAGCAGGTAACTCGACACCAAACAGTGTCTCATACATCAACCGATACATATCGGTGTTGTCTGCAGTTGCAGGCAACTTGTCTGCATTCAGACCATCTGCTTTCGTAACAATGGAGCCATAAAAGTCAGGAGTGCCTACCCAACCAACTCCGAAGGGGAAAACATCACCATCTGCGTCTGGTTGAGCAACGAAGGGTTGTGTGTTGCTACCGTTGACTCCATCCAGAGTGTTTCTAAACACTTCCAATGCATTTCCAGAAAATCGAGGATTGGTGCTTAGAGTTCCTACGGGTTGGTTTGCCGGTCGGTCAGTTGTTTGCAAACCACCTGCATCACTGTCAGCAGCAGTCAGCAGCAACGTGTTGGGATTGCGCTCAATGAAGTTTTGCGCCACGCCAATTGCTGCATCTGCCCGCAGTAAGGCTTCAATCACACCAGCAGCATTATTGTTGTTACCGAAGTTGTCAGTGCCTTCCTCTTCCATAACGGTAAAGGAACCATTGCCAAAATTGGGATGCTGCTCCATCAGTTGCTGGGAAACGTCCAGCATTTCGGCAACGGTCGGTGCAGTTGGAACGTAGAGGGGGGTGTTGCTAGCGGCTAGGGCTTCTTCTGGTTGGTCGTTAAAGGTGTGGATGGCAGCAAACACACCCAGAACTTTCTGGGGAGGTTCGGGTGTTTTGCTCGGATCAAGCAGGTCATTTAATTCATCACGGGTGTAAACAACTGTATAACCTAATTCCTGAGCGAGCTCAATCAGGTTTTCTTGTGGGCGGTTTTGGATTGCGCGATCGCCAGTGCTATATTGAGCATCAAGTTCTGCGGTGACATGGCGTCCGGTGGTTCCCACAGGTAGCATATGCAACTCACCACCACCCATGATGAAATTTACACCAGACTCAATCACCTGTTTGGTAATTTCTGCTAAGTTGTTGCGAGGAGCCGATGGTTGGGCAGTCGCTGCCGGAGCAACTTGAGCCGCGAACGCTCCGGTTCCGGGTTCAGCGATGAAACCAGAGTTAATTAAAGCAGTCACCTTTCCAGCGGCAACTGCTTCTTCCATAATGGTGGTACCTGCCGGAACGTCAGGATTATTTAAGGTAGACAACGACTGCACCGGGTTACCGTTCTCGTCCAAACCGTAGGACTCGGCATACACCTTCACGCCATTGGCGTGCGTCACAGCACCACCGTTGGAGGTTCCAATGATCTGGTCTTTCATGTGTCCTAGGTAGACACCTGCATTGGAGAGCGTATCCCAGTTAAGTCTACCGTCTGGACCTTGGCTAATGAATCGTGCTGCAGCGTAGTGGGATGGACTCGTACCATCCGGATGAATGAAAATTACGTGATTGTTTGACATATACCTTTGGGTAGTAATTGACTAACAATTTGTGAAGAAATAACCAATGTTAATGAGACAGATAGATGCAAGGAGTCTCTAATTTCATAGACTCCACACGTTAGTCACTCACTCTAAAAAGTTAAAATTAGCCACATTAAGACTCATGCTTTAGGAGGATGTATAGTTGATAGATACATGAGTCTAAAATTTGGCATTTTGGAAAGTATTTGAGAGTAATTGTGACCAATATTTAGAATTTCAGCAAACAAAAGTTAAAACTTTATAACTCTATCAATTAAGAATTCATTAAGAACTATATTTTTTCAGTATATTTTTTTAAAAAAATTTAGTATTTTTATATGCAGAAACTATTTAAATATAAACTCACTAACTATAAGCATAATTTCTACAAGTTCCTTTTCAAAGCATTTATAGCTAGTAGTACAATAGTTAGAAAAAAAATATAAATATCACTTACATCTTTTGTAATGATATTTATATTGGTGTTTTCAATATGACTAGCAATTCTTTTAAGGGAATCATCAGTAATTAGACAGATATCATAAATATATTTAACTCAAGCTGCTAGTTACAAAAATGTGCGCTCCAAGGTAAAAGCAAAGATAAAAGCTGATACCTTGAGCACAAATTTCTTGAGTGTTGATTTCGTTTATCATTTTCCCCTGCCAGTGCTAGGAGTGGCGACACCTTCAGATTTAATAAAAGATAAAGCCTGCACTCCTTTTAACATTGGCAAAGCAATTACTTTAAATGGGTTTAAGTTTAAGGAAGCCCAGGCTTTAGAAAAGGGACTAGTGGACCAGGTTGGTAATCCCCAGAAAGTGCTAGGGGAAATTTTATCCTGGACAGGAGGACAACCTTTTTTGACACAAAAGCTATGCAAGTTAACGATTGAGGTAGCAAAAACCGAAAATCCTCTATCGGTTGAACAAGTAGTGAGGTCAAAGATTATTGAGGATTGGGAACCTCAAGATGAACCAATGCATTTAAGAAGCATTCGCGATCGCCTCCTTTACAATAAATACCGGACAAAACAGATGCTAGGTCTATACCAGTTTATTTTGCAGCGGGAAGAAGTAGATGCGGATGGCTCTTACAAACAAATGGAATTGGTGCTTTCGGGATTGGTGGTTAAGCAGAATGGGAAACTAAGGGTTTATAACCCTATATTTAAGGAGATTTTTAACCAAAATTGGCTTAATGTGGAACTAAAGAGAGCTTTCGACTCTATGTAGAGGTTTTGAGAGCTTGAGTAGAAAGTTAGTGGAATTATATTATATGACTTTTGTATGAACCGGAGTTCGTCCCTACAGCGAACTCCGATAATGCTTCCGTTCTATGAGTTTCTCTTACGAGAGGAGAGATGACCTTACGTAAAAGCGCAGTTAAAGTCCCCCGATGATGCCACCATCTTCACGAGTGATGACCACTGTTGAAGAGCGTGGGCGTCCAGACGGACCATAACCTTGACTGTGTGGCCAGTTGCTGAATTGTGTGGGATTCGAGGCGACCGCATCCTCGCCGGGATGCTGGATGTTGAGGAACATGGCTTTGCCGTCGGGTGTGGTGACTACGCCAGTGACCTCACATTGCGTCGGACTGGTTAGGAAGCGCCTAACCTGTTTAGTATTGGGGTCAGCACACACCATCACGTTGCCACCGATGTTTTTCCAATCACCGAGACCGTCTCCCGCTTGGTCGGTTTGAATCCAGAAGCGACCAAAGTCGTCAAACCAGATACCATCCGGCGCACCGAAATCGTCGCCGTTAATGTTACCAACAAAATTTGGATCGGAATTGAGTTTGTCGCCACACTCAACGAAAAGGTCCCAGGTAAAGGTAGTGGCTGTAACGGTGCGCCCATCCTCACGCCAACGGATGATATGACCATAACGGTTGTCAGGGCGTGGGTTAGCCGCATCGACGGGAGGACGCGCACTGCCTGCACCTGTTGAGCCGTCCGGCGCATTCGAGGAAGCAGGAGTTGTTCCGCGACGATTGTTGTTCGTCAAAGTGCAGTAGACTTCAATCTCTTGGAATCCATTGATTCGGGGACGCACAGTAGTCCACTCCGGGCGGTCCATCATCGTTGCACCAACTTGATCTGCTGCCTGTCGTGTTTTGACAAGCACTTCAGCCTGGTTTCTAAACCCATTCTCAGGTGTCAGCCCATTCTGTCCGTAGACTAGAGGAAGCCATTCACCCGTACCGTCGTCCTTGAACTTGGCAACGTACAGGGTACCGTAGTCAAGCATATCGCGGTTAGCATTGCGATTCTGCCGATTGACGGGTCTAGCACAAACAAACTTGTAGATATATTCGTTGCGCTCGTCATCACCCATGTATAAAGCAACACGGTTATCATCATCAACGACAACCCAAGCGCCCTCGTGCTTGCATCGACCAAGCGCGGTGCGTTTTACTGGTTTGCTATGCGGATTGTACGGGTCAATCTCAACGACCCAGCCAAATAAATGGGGTTCGAGCGGGTTTGTGCCAGCATTGAAGCGAGGATCAACTTCATGCCAACGATAACGGGTTTCAGTTCTCGCGATGCCGTACCGGTTCTGTCCTGCCAAGATGTCGGACTTTTCAATCCCCTGAATCGGAGCCACGTCTCCTGTGGGGTTAGCAAAGTAGCCGTTCCAATTCTCTTCGCCGGACAGGTAAGTTCCCCAGGGCGTGTAGCCGTGACCGCAATTGTTGAGCGTGCCGTATGCGGTATAGCCGTCGTTCAGCGTTCCGGTGTCAACCGAGCCATTCGGCGTAATCTGAAATTTCTTTGATTTCAAAAGCACATCGCCTGCTGCTGGTCCCGAAACGCGCATCTCGGTATTGCCAGTGATGCGGCGACCATAAGGTGAATTGCGATTAACGCTCCAACTATTGCCGCTCTGGTAAACCTCCACAACGGCAATGCCGTGAGCAGCCTGAGATTTCCGTACCTTTTGGATTGTGACTTGCGAGTTTGGCAATCCGAACTGTGGCGCAGTTGCTGTCGCTGGAATGAAGGTCAGACCGTCGGGATGAAGGACTTCCTCGTGGGTATACTCATGGTTCACGCACAGCAGACCGCGATTCAATGACCGACCGAAGGAACGCTGCTTTTGGAGCGGGAAGTAGTGTATGGCATCCGCATGCATACCAAACTGCTTTTCTTGTGCTGCGGCGTCCTGCGAGACGTCCGCTAACCAGTCCTGCCCACCAGGCATAATTGGGTCACCCCAAGCAACCAATACTTCGACCTTGTAACCTGGAGGAACACTGACAAGATCCTTTTCAAGAAGCCCTGTTTCTGGGTTATTCAGGTTTGGTGGGATGCTCTCAAAGCCAATACCACCAAATCCTGATCCTGGTGGAATCGGTGCTGCCTCGACACTGCGAAGAAAGCCACCAATGGAAACCTCGCCCACGACACTGAGTACCGACGCACTCGCTGCCGTTAGTATAAACCGCCGACGATTCATACCAATGCGATCAATCACGTTAAGGATTGATTCGTTGCCAGATGGGTTGAGCGTTACATCATTTTTGGGGTGAAGGGAACCTTTCATTTTGTGTACTCTATTATGAGGGTTATGAAGTGATTATTCTGATTTCTCTTGTTAAAAGACAAATTCAAAACTCCTTGTCTTTGCAACTGTTATTCCAAGAATAAGCATCGAAGGAATTAATACATCTCTACGACGAAAACACGAAATTAATGTTCTAAACATTAAGAGTTCAGCAGTGAATTATAGTCACTAGAAATCCTGATTTTGCTTGAAATACTCTTCTAGCGTTGAGGCATATCTAATTGAGTTGACTACAATATTTAGATAATTAAAGTGCGTACAGAAAATTGCTATTTCATAATTAAGCAAGAATAATTGTTTACATAATTAGAATCTTATATAAAAGTTAAAAGCGTCTAATTATTAAGTTAATTTAAGGTTAAATTAACTAAAAAATAATCATATTTATTTGATTTAATTAACCTATTATTATTGAAATAATTTGAGATTATATTAATAGCATAAAAGTCTATATAGCCATTTTACAATAAGAAAAATATAAGTAAAAACAGCAGAATGAAAGTAATCATCCTGTTTCATATCAACCACAGAAAAAGTATTTTTATTTGGCAAAATATATTGACTAGCTCTTTATATCGCAGCTTAATACAAGGCGAATATATTATTACCATTAAGTCAACGGCAATTATTCTGTTAGTTTTTTGAACTGACAGCCTACAAAATAAGTTTTTGTTCTATAAATGAAAATTGACACGAACTTAAACAGCACTTTGGAAAAATTACTAAAGATAAAAAGTAATGTAAAAACCATAAATGACTCCAAAAGTTTTGACTCATATTCATTTATCCACCACAACTTCATTTTGCAGAAAATTGGATAAGTTTATAAGAATTTGACACAAGGCTCTCGCATTAATATCTGAATCAGTTTTGAGCACTGTTTGACTTTTGCTCTCTGTTAGCTTCCTGCTCAGTTTGGAACTTTACTTGTCTGCGTAACAGTTCAGCAATGGTCAGATTTGGCTCTGGAACTCCTTTAAAGGCAGTCCCAATTTCAGCTTTATAGTATTGAACTTCAGTTAGACGATAACCCTCATCTGGTAACGGAATATAGCCTACAGTAGTCGTCAAATTCCTGGCATTTTTTAGATAAAACTCAACAAAAGCTCGCAACTCAGGTTTATCTTGAGTAGACTTTGAATTGACGTAAATAAAGAGTGGTCGAGACAAGGGTTGATACTGAGCATTTTTCACCACTTCAGCAGAAGGATAAACTGCGCTTTTACCATTATTAACTGGTAGTGCTTTCAATTTCTTCTGGTTCGCTTCAAAGTATGCAAAAGGGATGTAGCCTAGCGCATCTGGATCTTTGTTTATTCCATCTACCAAAACATTGTCATCTTCACTGCCTGTGTAGTCAGAACGACTATCAGTTTTATTGCCCATAATGGCTTCATTGAAGTAATCATAAGTGCCGGAGTCTTTACCAGCACCATAAAGTTTCAATGGTCGGTTGGGATATGTTGCCCGTATCTGATTCCAATTAGTAATCTTGCCCTGTGCGGCTTTTTCCCAAACCTTTTTCAGTTCCGCTACTGTGATATCCTTTGCCCAATTATTTTGGGGATTGACTGCAACAGTTAAGGCATCAAAAGCAACCGGCAGTTCAATGAACGCAACACCTGATTTGACACAAGCATCCATTTCTTGAATCAGAATAGGACGTGAGGCATTACTGATGTCAGTTTCACCCGCACAAAACTTTCTAAATCCACCAGTTGTACCGGAGAACTGTACATCAATTTTTACTTTCTCTCTTTGAGGAGTTTTGCGAAACTCTTTAGCGACTACATCTGAAATTGGATAAACCGTACTAGAACCATCAATCTTAATCTCGTTTGAAGTGCTTGCCTGGTTTTGTCCGGCACAAGCAGTCAAAGATATGATAACCGCAGTTACAGATATCAAAGAAAGTCCAAGTTTCACCTGTGTATTGAAAGCCATATATTTATTTGTGCTTGACACAAAACTTTTTTGTTTATAAAAGTTGCTACCTAAGTCATTGGTATGTCTTTTTATTTCATGAGCGATCGCTTATTTTAAGCGTTATACATACTAATTTTTTAGATTAGCTGTCATTCTCCTTCATGAAGCGTTCATTCAAACTATCAGTTTCTGTGCTTGTACCAATTCCCAATTCCTTTTTGCTCTGTTCTAACTGTTCCCATAGCACCTGAATTTGTTCATATGCTTCTTCTGGAGATATTTTTCCTCCTGTTTCTAAACAAGAGATATAAGTAACTTTTTGTGCAAATTCTTGGAGATTAGCATTAAATACTAAATTCTCTGGTTTAACTTGACCGTAGTAGCGATGGCGAGGGAAAAGAAAGGTTTTAAAGTCTTTCGGTTCGTCGGGCTGTGTCATAACTAAGTTCAACCCCCATTAATAACTTTTTATTAAGTTTTGGTCTATTGCTTGGCACTATCCAATGTGTCCATACACATAGTCCTTAGTCCGCTTCTCTTTTGGACTGTTAAATATATCCGTTGTCAGACCAAACTCCACCAATTCACCCAAGTACATAAAAGCAGTGAGTTCAGAAATCCGAGCAGCTTGTTGCATACTGTGGGTCACAATGAGAATCGTTACCCGTTTCTTCAACTGACCAATTAACTCTTCAATGCTGACAGTGGCATTGGGGTCTAGGGCAGAAGTTGGCTCATCAAACAGAATCATTTCAGGATTTGTCGCCAAAGCACGAGCAATACACAAGCGCTGCTGTTGACCTCCTGAAAGATTAAAAGCCATATCTTTTAAACGGTCTTTGACTTCATTCCATAAAGCAGCAGCACGTAAAGCTTCTTCCACCTTTTCATCAATAATGCTACGCTTAGAAATTCCTCGCACCCGTAAACCATATGCCACATTGTCGTAAATTGACTTGGGGAAAGGATTTGGTCTTTGAAAAACCATGCCAATCCGCATCCGCAACTCAATCGGGTCTACCTTCCGACTGAGAATGTTGGTTGGAGTGGAGTCCAACAAAATTTCTCCTTCATAGCGATTACCTGGGTAGAGGTCATGCATACGATTGAAACACCGTAACAAGGTGGTTTTACCGCACCCAGATGGACCAATCAACGCCGTCACCGTATTCTTGGCTACTACCATGTTGACTTCTTTGAGAACCTTATTAGAACCGTAGTAGAAGTTGAGGTTGTTGACTGTTGCTTTGGACTGAAGTTCAGTTAGTGATGGAGTATGACTCGCAGCTTCTTCTACCATTTGACACCTTTACGAAAACGATAACGTAGATAAACAGCAATTCCATTCATAACCAAGGTCATAGCTATCAGTACAACCCCTGCGGCGGCTGCATTAAACTGAAATTCTGGTTGAGGACGGGATACCCAGTTGAACATCTGGATTGGCATCACGGTAAAGGGTGCCTTTAACCATTCAAAGGAGATAAATGGAAACTCACCTTTGATGGGGGATTCTGGCAAAAAAGCAATGAAAGTCAAAGCACCGATGGTGATGAGGGGTGCAGTTTCACCAATTGCCCTTGACAAGCCCACAATAACACCTGTTAAAATGCCACCCATTGAGTAGGGTAAAGTATGGTCCCAAATCATCTGCCATTTGGTTGTTCCCAGTGCATAGGCGGCTTCGCGGATACTGTTGGGAATGGCGCGTAGAGACTCGCGAGTTGTCACAATAACGACTGGTAACACTAAAAGCGCCAGGGTTAATCCTGCTGTCAAAATGCTTTCGCCTAACTTTAACTTATCTGCGAACAGCCCCAACGCCAAAAGACCGTAGACAATAGAAGGCACACCCGCAAGGTTGGTAACATTGATTTCAATGAGCGCAGATAGCCAGTTCTTTTGGGCATACTCTTCCAGGTAAATACCCGATGCAACACCCAATGGAATTGCTGCAACGAGTGTGACCAACATGACTAGACTTGTTCCTATCCAAGCGGAGAGGATTCCAGCTTCTTCAGGTTTGCGACCAGGAAAAGAAGTAAAGAACTGCCAGTCAAGACGAGATGACCCATCAATAGCCAATCGAATGATGAGCGCCAGTAAGGTAAGAACTGCCACGAAAATGGTCAACAAGCCAATAATGGCAAAAATAGCATCTAGCAATTTGCGGCGAGAGATATTTGCTCGGAGTTGCTGTAGATTTTCTCCTGACATACTAGTAAATTTCTCGATAGCGCCTGCTTAGAAAATACCCAATAATATTAAAAACCAGCGTCATCAGTACCAAAGTCAGCCCAGCGGCGAAAATCGTTTGGTACTCAAGGCTACCGTATGGTAGGTCTCCTAAACTGACCTGCACTATGTACGCAGTGATTGTTGCTGCCTGATCCATTGGATTCCAGGTTAAATTTGGTTGCAGTCCAGCAGCAACTGCCACAATCATCGTCTCCCCAACTGCACGAGAAATCCCTAAAATATAAGCTGCAAATATTCCAGAAATGGCGGAAGGGTATACGACTCGCCAAGCTGTTTGCAAGCGTGTCGCCCCCATTGCATACGAACCTTCTCGCAAATACAGCGGAACTGCTCGCATGGCGTCTTCACTAATAGAACTGACCAAGGGAAGAATCATGATACCCATGACCAATCCTGCACTCAACATATTAAACCCTGGTAGGTCGGGGAGAAAAATCTGCAACAGTGGTGTGACGAATAAAAGTGCGAAATAACCGTACACTACCGTAGGAATACCTGCCAGTAACTCTAAGAAAGGCTTAACGACCTCTCGCAATTTGACACTGGCAAATTCACTTAGATAAATCGCTGTTATGGTACCCAGTGGTACTGCGACCAATAAAGCAACGGTGGTTGTGACCAAAGTTCCAGAAACGAGCGGTAGAATTCCATAGTGGGCATCAGAAAACAAAGGCGACCATTGGGTGTCTGTAAGGAATTTCACTATGGAAACTTGACTGAAAAATTCTACGGACTCATATAGTAAAAGAACGACAATTGAAATCGTCGTCGCCACTGAGGAAAACGCAGCTAGAAATAACAGAACTTCTATGATTCTTTCCCGTATATCCCGTATTGTCCTAGGGGATAATGAAACCTGTTTTAGCTCTTGAGATTGCTGTTGCATTGAATAATATTTTTCGTTCACCTTGTGAGGATTGTTACAATTTTTCTCAAAATTTGTGTGATAAATGAAAATTTTTGGGTATACAGGTACAGGTAAAAGGTGATTGAGAATACAACGATTAGCAGTAAGCTAGCTGCTAATCGTTTGTTCTTTTTAATCACAAAACAGCTTTACTGTTTTGCCTCACGCTGAACTAGTTCCTCAATCTTTAGACCTACTGCTTCCTGTCCACCAAACACTGTACCAAGCTTAGGTTTTTGGAAATGCTGTACTCCAACCTTGTAAACCTGAGCTGGTAAGGGAATGTACTTGACTTCACTGGCGAATTTAGCCCCGTTGTTCAAGTAATAACTGACGAATTCCTTCACCTCTGGACGCTGCGCTGCTTTAGCGTTGACATAGATGAAAATTGGTCGAGACAGGGGTTGGTAAGTTCCACTCTCCACTGTTTGTTCAGAGGGTAAGACTGCTTGACCTTTACCGTTATCGATAGCCACTGCCTTCAGTCTTTTCTGGTTAGCTGCGTAATAGGCATAACCAAAATAGCCGATTGCATTTTTGTCGCGGCTTACACCCTGTACCAGTACATTATCGTCCTCACTGGGAGTATAGTCAGTGCGACTCGCCTTGGATTTACCGTTAATAGCCTCGGTGAAGTAGTCAAATGTACCAGAATCAGGACCAGCACCATAAAGCTTCAAAGGTGCATTCGGAAATCCTTGGCGCACTTGGCTCCAATTTGTAATCTTGCCTTGTGCTGCTGGTTCCCAGATTTTCTTGAGTTCAGCTACAGTCAGGCTCTTTGCCCAGTTGTTTGCAGGATTGACAACGACTGTCAAGGCATCATAAGCCACTGGCAGTTCAATATACTGAATACCAGCCTTTTTACAAGCATCCATCTCTTTAGCAAGGATAGGACGGGAAGCGTTAGAGATGTCTGTTTGCCCAGCGCAAAACTTTTTGAAGCCGCCACCAGTACCGGAAATACCAACCGTAACTTTAACCTTGCCTTGTTTCTGCTTTTGAAACTCTTCGGCTACTGCTTCAGTAACTGGGTAGACGGTGCTGGAACCATCAATACTAACTGTGCCTGTACCTTGAGACTGAACCGAAGGCATCGATACAACGAAAGTCGCTGCTGTTAATGCCAATGAGCTTATCAACGTCAAGCGGTTAAGTCCCAATTTCAATCCTTTCACCACCATATTATTTGCTCCGAGATGCTTACTCTTGTTGAAATAAGCTGTTTTTAAACAACTGACACTCACAACCAGTGGAAATGCTGGTTTCCTTTGATTGATATTATTTTTTTGGATAATTGTATTATTTCAAAAAAAACTGATTTGTCAATTTAAGGTTTCATTAAGGTTAATAAAAATTAAAGTTTTTACTAAGGTTAAAGAAAAATTACAATACGCTCATCAACAGAATGGCTACAATCGGTGCTTGACAAGGGTTTTAAAATCATGTCGTTTGCCAGGAGGTTAAATCATTTGTGGCATGAGTGAGCGAAAAAGTCCTAAAATGCAGCTAGAAACAGCCTGTTGGAGAAAGAAAGCATAATTGACAAATTAGTTTTTTTTGAAATATCTTACTGATACGCTCGATCATAACAAGTCCTCTAAAGCCAACAACTAACCTTGTGAAACAAGTTTTTGTGCTTGAAGCGGAAAACTCAATTCGAGAAATGCTTGACACAGCTTTGAAGGCAGAAGGTCATGGGATTATTACTGCCTCAGATAGCCATGTAGCTTTAACTTTGCTGAAGAGTCTTGACCTTAATCAGAAAAAGTTCCCATTTGACCTAATGATTTGCGATTGTATGCTGTTTCAGGTTGATGAACTTGAGATGTGCCGCTGGCTGCGCGACCAAGGTTCTTTAGTGCCGATATTAATACTGAGTGCTAGTGGCAGTGAAGCTGACTGCATCCGTGCTTTAGAAGCAGGAGCCGATGATTTTCTCGCCAAACCTTTTAATACACAGGAATTTTTGATCCGTTGTCGAGCTTTATTACGTCGCCATTCTTTAAACTTTCTACCTCATTCCAAGGTATTGCAGTTTAAGGATATTCTTGTTTACCCTCAACAGCATCGTGTACTTGTGCGAGGGAAAGAAGCTTACCTGTCGCCCAAGCTATTTCGCCTTTTAGAAGTATTTATCAGTAACCCACACCGCGTTTGGTCGCGGCAAGAGTTGTTTGACCAAGTTTGGGAACCTAATTTTATCCCTGACACTAAAACTTTGGACGTACATATTCGTTGGTTGAGGGAGAAAATAGAACTCAGTCCCAATCGCCCGAAATACGTCATAACAGTGCCGAGGATTGGCTATCGGTTTGGTTAAAATTCTCCCACACGCTCCCTCAACTATCACATCCCATAATCTCTGCTGTTCTTTACGAACGAGAAAGATTTTGAGCGACTTTACGATAATGTTCAAAGCGCGGCTGAAAATATGATGGAAAACGGAGAGTTATTTACCTTATATCTTGCACCTCTCGGGATAAACCACTAATAGACCAATAGGAGCGTAAAAAAGTGACTCCAGCAGTGATAAGGTACTTAAGTAGAAAAAAGAAATTTATATAACAAAACAAGGGTTGAGATTACGTAAATGACCAAGGTTCAGGCGATGCGGAAGCCGCCGCTACGCGATCGCCAACTTGGGGAGTGCCTGGATTTGCGCTCATGAGCCGAAATATGAGCAGAATTGGGCGTGAAAAGCATAATTAACAGCAAGAAAAATGATCTCAATTCTTAGGCGCGGGACAAGGGCTAGTTTACACTTTACTATCGTTGATGCCCTCAAAATACCAGCAACAAAACTTAGAAGCAATGTTGGGATTGTTCCTACAGGCGCAAGGACATCCTTTACCTGAACACTCTAAAAGTAAGTCAGAAGCGTGCCTTAAGCCGATTTCTCAATATTTATGATTGGTCAACCCGAAGTGTAATTCGCACTGCTCGCGCTCGTATTATTCAGGAGATTTTGTCTCATTGCCCAAAAGGACGGAAACCGTTTCTACAAGTCATCATTGACCTT
>NZ_JBAHYJ020000131.1:0-65576 GCF_036697665.2 Scytonema sp. PRP1
GGGGGGCGTTTTTGTCGTGTTGGGAGGAACTTCAACGTACTCAATTGGTATTGGTTCGGAAAGCTCTTCCTTAGGCGCAAAAGCTCGCAGCCAATAATCGCTGCCAAGAAAGAGAATAGAGTGCAGTAGGATGGAAATCACTACACTAAAGACCAGATTCTCTGGGCGATCGCCTCTTGCGAAGCTGCGCCAAGTGTGATCGCTTCTGTAGCCCTGTAATCTATCAGACTTAGCCATGTTATTGTGCGTTGTTGACAGCACCCTCAACAGTTTATTTAACAATGTAGGTGTGGTGACTGGCAAACATCAGCAATGCCGGCTTGTTGTGTCAGACAATCTTTCATCTTAAAGATTAACCATCTGCATTAATGCGGTAGGATAGCGCGAACCAGCAGCTATTCCCTGTGGCATCATAGCATCAATTTGAGCTAATTCGTCTGCGTTCAGTTGCACATTCAACGCACCTACATTCTCCTGGAGGTAAGTTTGTCGCTTGGTACCCGGAATCGGAACGATGTCGTTTCCTTGTGCCAGCAACCAGAAGATCGCGAGTTGGGCAGGAGTACATTGTTTTTGGGCAGCCATTGTCTGCAATTTCTCGACTAACTGTAAATTGTGCTGAAAATTTTCCCCTTGAAAACGGGGAGCGTTTTGTCGCCAGTCACCAGAAGCTAAATCATTAGAGCTTTTGATTTGTCCGGTTAAAAAACCTCGCCCTAATGGACTCCAACAGACAAAACCAATACCCAATTCCCGACAAGTGGGTAAAATTTCAGCTTCCACATCCCGCGTCCACAATGAATATTCGCTTTGCAACGCAGTCATGGGATGAACAGCGTGTGCTTTGCGGATAGTATTAGCAGATGCTTCGCTAAGACCGAGAAACCGCACTTTGCCTTCACGTACCAATTCTGCCATTGCCCCAACAGTTTCTTCAATTGGTGTACTGGGGTCTACTCGATGTTGGTAGTAGAGGTCAATGACATCAACACCAAGACGTTTTAAGCTAGCTTCACACGCCGCACGCACGTATTCTGGTCTACCATTGACTGGCATCGCTTGACCGCTCTGACTAATTCCCCCTAATCCAAATTTAGTAGCAATAATTACCTGCTCACGTCTCTCCCGAATCGCTTTACCGACTAACTCTTCGTTATGTCCTCCACCGTAGGCATCTGCGGTGTCGAGGAAGGTCACACCTAAGTCAATTGCGCGATGGATCGTAGCAATTGCTTCTTGGTCGTCATAAGTGCCATAAATTCCCGACATACTCATACAACCAAGTCCAAGAGCAGAAACGCTCAGTCCACTGTTACCTAATTTTCTGGTTTTCATATTCATTTCTCCTGAAAGGTTAGACATTTGAAGCTTTATCTGTGTGCTTTGAAGTTTTATCTGTGTCCATCTGTGTCCATCTGTGGTTCCATCCTCTAATATCAGGTTCGGTTGATTACTTATCATTCCTGAAGAACCCCACCCCGGTTTTGTCTGACGCCAAAACCGCCCCTCCCCGCAAGCGGGGAGGGGATTAAGGGGTGGGGTGCAGTCAACGTGGGAATCATAACTCATTAGCCGAACATGATATAAATCAAGGAAGTTTTGAGAAAATGTGGATAACAATAAAAGCGATTACCGAACCGTATTGCACCAACTTATAACGACATTAAGCCAGTGGTTGCGTCTGTCGGCAAAGTAAAACGGCGGATGAAAAAGCGATTCGGGATATCTTTTTCTCGTCCTGGTAAAAGGCGATGACGGATACGCGCCTCAGTCACCCAGACATTGCGACCTGCTACAGTCAAGTTAACCGGTGACTCCATGTCTGCTGCTATGGTTTCCACCGCCTTGGGTTTAGTCGCAGGCGAAACAACATCGATACGTAGGAGGCGACCATTTCCACTGGCGATTGCGCGGAGCGCAGTGCCAGAGGCAATCGCACCTTCAGTAACCAGCAATCTGCCATCTGGTGCAAACTGCATCCCGTCTGGGTTTTCCAGCTTGCGCGCTAGAGGTATAGCCTCAACTTTTACACGTCCCTGGGATTCTTGTACCACCTTAAACAATTCCCCACTAGAGAACAGTCCCACGATAATGACACCATCCGGTCTACGGGCAATACCCGAGAGTCCTATCTCCTTGGTAGCCCAGCGTGTGTCCTCTGCCCAAATTTGAAGCTGAGTCGCCCCAGGTGCGAGATAGTAGATGCGGGGGCGCGAACTGTCGGTAAGGTAAACGCCGCCATCTGCATCAAGCGCCATGTCATTGCCAAAGCCACCATCAGGCATCAATGTTACACGCAAAACCTTGCCCGTGCGGCTATCGATTGCGAAAATCCGATGCGGACGGCGAATAGTTTCACCATTTGCACCAGGAACTCCAAGAAAGTCAGGAGAGGTTCCCCAAAGAATTCCTCGCCGTTCGTCTAGTCGTAAACTTGTAGCGGCAAAGATTTCGTCGCTTCCAGCAAAGAAAGTCTCGCTCTTGCCTTGGGGATTAATACGCAGTATCCGCCCGCTTGTGACCGAACCGACATACAGCGTTCCATCGCTAGCACGTGCAATTCCGTTTGGATACTGGAAATCACCAGGCAACTCGATAGGGGGTAGCACTTGTGCAGGCGCAGCGATAGACTGAACAGAGCTAGAGACAAACACCACAAGTGCAGCCGTAGAAAGGAATGTCTTAAGCATTAAATTTGACCTCCTCAAGTTCTTGCGATCAATTCCTCAAACCTGGAATAGTCCACCCGCCATCAACTAAAATGCTTTGACCAGTTACAAATGAAGCAGCATCCGAACACAGCCAAAGAACGGTTTCGGCGACTTCCTCGGGAGTTCCCAAACGTTGCATGGGAGTGTGAGCAATAAAGGGTTTGAGAAGCGCCTCATCATCACCAAATCGCCGCAACATTGGTGTATCTATGATGCCAGGGTTAATGTTATTTATACGGATGCCATGCTGGGCAAATTCAAGAACTGCTGGTCGTATCAGTCCATCGATTCCGGCTTTGCTAGCAGAATAAATGGTTGAACCAGCCAGCCCACCAACAGCAAGCCAAGAAGAAGTGTTAACAATAACACCACCAGTTTCCTGCTTAAGTAAGGCTTCGATTTCATATTTCATACACAGCCAAACAGCCTTCAAGTTGACTGCAACAGTCTGATCCCAGACTTCTTCTGTAAGCTCAGTCATGGGAGCGAATACCCCTTCAGTGCCAGCGTTGTTGAAGGCACAATCTAATCGTCCGTAGATATCCACTGTTTTGTCGATGAGCTTCTGAATTTCGGCACTATTGGCGACATCCGTCTGAATGAAAGTGGCTTCCCCATCGGCATTGGTAATCATTCGTACCGTCTCTTTACCTTCATCCTCACGGCGACTAGCAACGACAACGCTCGCGCCTTCCCTTGCAAATGCAATTGCAGTCGCACGACCAATACCTGAGCTACCCCCAGTGACTAGGGCAACTTTATTTTGGAATCGCATGATAATTCCCCTTTGCTACGTGGTGTAAATAACTTTTACAGCGGTTTGCATTTGCATTCGACACAATTCTTGTGGAGTGGACATTTTGTCCGCCGACACAATTCTTCTGGGGTGGACATCTTGTCCGCCGACACAATTCTTCTGGGGTGGACATCTTGTCCGCCCCCAATCCAGGACGGGCGAGACGCCCATCCCACAAGAAAATTAGCCACAAGAAAATTAGATTCTAATCCACTCCATTCAATTGAAAACCGCTCTAAAGACAAAACAGAATCCCCCAAATTTATCTGTGCGGTTATTCTCCATTCTGTGTTCTGCGTTCTTCTTTTCATTGTCATTATGCAATGACTCTCAAAGTTCTGTCCAAGACCTTTTTTGCGCTAAGGTGATACCAAATAGGTATCACCGCTATGGAACTGCGACAGATAAAATATTTCGTCACTGTTGCTGAGGAATTAAACTTCCGTCGCGCCGCCGAACGGCTGTACATGGAACAGCCGCCACTGAGTCGTCAAATTCGCCACTTGGAAGAAGAACTGGGTGTAGAGTTATTCCACCGTACAAAGCGCGGTGTCACCCTGACGGAAGCAGGACAAGCATTCTTGGAGGAGGCGCGGCTCACACTCACGCAAGCAGAACTTGCTGTACAAGCAGCAAAGTTGGCAAGTCGTAGCAAACAAACCACGCTTAAAATCGGGTTTTCAATTTGTACCTTTAATCGGCTACTGCCGGAAATCATACAAGCATTTCGCCAAGATTTTCCTAATGTAGAAGTCAATCTGCAAGAAATGACCACTGTAGCGCAAGTAAAAGCGTTGCAAGCAAGTGAAATTGATGTTGGGTTCCTGCACTTGCCTATCGATGCAGATGATTTACAGACAGAAGTCGTTATTTTAGATCAATTCGTCGCAGTTTTACCGGAAAATCATCCGTTAGCGAAACTACCCCAGTTATCATTGCGATCGCTCGCCGAAGAGCCGTTTGTTTTGTTCTCCAGACAAGCCAAACCCGATTTTTACGACCAAATCATCAATACTTGCCAGCAATTTGGTTTCACACCACGTATAGTTCAAGAAGCTACGCCGCCGGAAGTCGCGATCAGTTTTGTAGCGGCTGGGGTAGGAGTTTCACTCGTGACTGCTATTCATCAAGAAAAGCAGAACTCTGGTGTTGTCTTCCGAACGATTAGTGATGCGATTCCACCATTAGAAATTGCGATCGCTTGGCAACAAAATAATACATCTTCGGTTGTGCGCTCCTTTGTGGAGATGGCAAAGAAAATAAAATCCTCAAACTGAATGTTTTCTCTGTTCTGCCGTCAATTTTTTTGGAAATTAAACCACAGATGGACACAGATGGACACAGATAATTTATCTGCATCCATCTGCAGTTTGAAAGAGGCAAAAACCGGATTTTTGCAACAAATCTATTCTCACTTTTTCGCGTTATTCCCACTCAAGACAGGGTCAGAACTTGCTACGCTTGCAATGCAATCAAGCGTGCATACAAACCATTTTGATGCAGCAACTGGTGATGATTGCCAATTTCAACAATCTGTCCTTTATCTAACACAACAATTCGGTCAGCTTTACGGATTGTAGAAAGTCGATGGGCGACAACAAATGTGGTACAATTATTCATCAACCGTTCAAGAGCTTCTTGAATCAAAGCTTCCGACGCAGTGTCCACTGAAGCCGTTGCTTCATCCAAAAACAGCACTTTGGGATGACGAACCAAAGCACGGGCAATGGCGAGGCGCTGACGCTGCCCACCTGAGAGTTTTGTGCCATTTTCACCAATCAGAGTATCAAGTCCCTGTGGTAAGTTGAGGATAAATTCTAGTGCGTTAGCATCTTGGATTGCTTGGTGTAATTGCCTTTCACTCACCCCTTGCAACCCATAAAGAATATTTTCCCGCACAGTCCCCTCAAACAGAATCGTTTCTTGGGGAACTACTGACACAAATTGGCGATAAGTTCTTAAGTCCAGAGCGTTCATGTCTTGCCCGTCGAGATAAATGTGTCCTTGTGTCGGTCGCAGAAAACCAATCACAAGATTGAGCAAGGTGGACTTTCCGGCTCCTGAAGGACCTACAAACGCAATTGTTTCACCAGGAGTAACATGAAGCGAAATATTATCAACTGCAGGATGCTCGCTGCTAGGATAAATGAAACTGACAGCATCAAATAAAAATTCTCCTCGCACTTGCCTGACTGACTGCTTGCCTTGATTGAGTTCTATATCTGGACACTCCAAAATTTCACCCACCGAGCGAATCGACTCAAAACCTGTTCCAATCTGTGGTAGCACTGCCAGAATTTGGACGATGGAATTCGTGAGGGCGTCAAAATAACCTGTTAACAGAATCACGTCACCAGAAGTGATTCCCATCTTACCGGTGTAAGCCATATAAGCAGAGGTTACCAGACAGATGGCACTAAACAGGCGCAGTGTCACCCAGCTCGATGCATTAGTTATAGCGTTAATGCCATCTAAACTCATTGCCGCCCTTTTTACGGAGATCAGGCGCTGTTGTGTCCGATCAATTTCGGTTTCTTCGATCCCATGCGCCCGCGTAACTGGAACAAGCTTAATCATCTCAATCAGGTGAGAAGACATGCCCTCCATTTGTCGGCGGAAAATATGGTTTCGCTGTTGAATCGGCTTTTTGAGGACTTGCACTAAAATCACTGCCGCCGGTACTGTTGCAGCGAAGAAGAACAAAAACTTCCAGGCACGCATTGCAGTAATTGCGATCGCAATCAGAATAGTCAATAATGCTGAAGGCAGAAACTGAAAAATCGAGCTAGTCAGTTGCTGAATTTCTTCTACATCCCGCAGCAGCTTCACTTGTAGTACGCCTATACTACGCTGCTTGTAAAATCCGATGGAAAGCTGTTGCAATTGTCGCGTCAATAAATCACGCACATTAGTTTCCATTTGGCGGGTTGCTGCACTCAAACTCATGATGTGCAAATAGTGGGTGGGAATATTTTGGACGATGGATACGGCTAAAATCGCCCCATTCAGCCATAGCTGTGTTAGCGAATGCTCTTGAGGGCGAGATATGATATCGATGATGTTAGCAATGACAACCGGTCGAATCCACTCTGGGCTATGTTTAATGACGTAGAACACCATTGACAGTGCTAGCTTATCCCAGTCATGAGAGTACAGCAAAAGTAACGTTTTAAATGGAGCATGACTGCGGTAGAAAGGCAACAGCAGCTTTGTGTTGGATTGTCGCTTGTGGTTTGGTCCTTTCATGGATCAGCAACTTACAGTATTAGGATTTATTGCCAATCTTACTGGTCTGTAATAGAACAAGTTTTTTGATTCCTAGCGGGGCGCTTGACCAATTGTCCTTCCCATAGATAGTGGGAGTGGGATACGTCTGCTGGCAAATCGAAGGCTTTTCTTTAGGTATCTTGACTCTATACCGTCCAGACGGTATAGTATTTTTGTGAGGGGTTGCACTCCTCGAAGCAATCTAGATTTTGATTGCCGAAAACTTCATTGCTGAACAGTGCAATGCACCGCTATCCCCTGTTGCTCTTTTGGGCATTCCTATGGTTCCTAGCAAAAAGTCAAAATCTCGATCAACCACTCGTGAAACTCTCTTGCAAGCTGCTAGCCAGGTTGTGATCGACAAAGGTGTCGAGGCATTGACCTTGGATGCAGTAGCTCAACAAGCGGGAGTGAGTAAAGGGGGCTTGCTTTACCATTTCCCCAACAAAGACGCTTTGATGACGGGCATGGTGGAGCAACTGATTCGGGATTTTGAAGCCGTCCTGCAAGTAGAGTTTGAGCAGGATGATGCACCGGGAACACCGGGGCAGTGGGTGCGGGCATACATTCGAGCAACGCTACGGTTTAGCCAACAATCGCTAGCATTAATTGCCCGTCTTACCTCGATCGCGGCTGACTCGCCCAATCTGTTTGAAGCTGCCAAAGTTTATGAACAGCAGTGGCGACAGCGGATTGAAACCAGTGGAATTGACCCCACAAAGGCAACGATTATTCTGTTGGCGACTGATGGTTTATGGCTCTCAGAAGTGTTCCAGGTTGGCACTCTAGAGGAACCTCGTCTCACTCAAGTTGTGGAAACGTTGCTTGCTATGACGCGAACCGACCAATGAGTTAGCTGATTTTTTCAATCGGTTCCTGGGCAGTTGGGCGATCGCCGTTGTTGCCCCCATCATCGGTATTCATCCCAGACGAATACTCCTATTTTCATTCATCGGCATCACTCTCTATGGAGTGGTTACGGCTGTGGCGATAAGCTGAGTACAGCTTGCGCTTCGCTCACGCCTCGGGCGTGAACTGGTTCATGCACCATTAAGCTCCAACTCCAACATTCAGTTTCTAACTGATTCGTCACCCATCTGTCAGATCGCGAGAATCTGGCTCAGTTCAACCTGCAAATTTTTTGTTCATATACAAGGAAATTGCTCATGCAAGCCAATCAACCATCGATCACAACACCAATGACTGAACTGTTTGGCAATCCCTTTCCCTGGTATGCCAAAATGCGCCGTGAATCGCCCGTGTTCTATAACGCAGAGCAGCAAAGCTGGATGGTATTTCGCTACGAAGATGTGAAACAGGTATTTTCGGATTGGCAAACGTTTTCATCTAAAATTCCTCATCCACCAGAGCAAACCGATCTTACTCAAAGTCTGATCTCCACTGATCCACCCAAGCATCAATCACTGCGATCGCTCGTTGCCAAAGTATTCACTGCTCGTCGGGTAGAAGAATTAGCACCGCGCATTACTCAACTTACCCATGAACTGATCGATAAAGTTCATGGTCAAGAGCGGATGGACTTCATGCATGACTTGGCAATTCCACTGCCAATCATTGTGATCGCTGAAATTTTGGGTGTCCCCATTGAAGATCGGCATGACTTCAAACGCTGGTCAGATGGCATTGTGGTGTATGAGCCGAGCGCACCGAAAGCAATGGCTGACTACTTCCGACATCTGCTAAAGCAACGGCGACAAAATCAAAGCATAGACTTGATTAGTGATTTAATTGCTGCTCATGAAGCTGGTGAAACCCTGACGGCTCAAGAATTGGTCGATTTCTGCATGCTGCTGCTAATAGCTGGCAATGAAACCACAACCAACTTGCTGGGGAATGCTATTCTTTGCTTTAACGAATATCCAGAAGTTTTTGAGCGGCTGAAGCGGGAACCTCAATTGCTGCCATTGGCGATCGAGGAAGTATTGCGCTATCGCTCATCAATCCAGGGGATGGAACGGTTTACCAAAGTCGAAACCCAACTGGGGGGACAGACAATTCCAGCAGGACAAATGGTGATCGTTTGGATGGGATCGGCAAATCGGGATGAGACTCAGTTTGATCGCCCAGATGAGTTTGTGGTCGATCGCAACCCCAATCCACATCTGTCCTTTGGCAACGGCATCCACTTTTGCCTGGGTGCGCCCTTAGCTCGTCTAGAAGGCAAAATCGTCCTGAGTGCAGTGTTAGAACGCCTGCCAAATCTACGCATTGATCCAAACGCCACACTGGAGTTTATTCCCTCAACGGGGGTGCATGGCGTTAAGTCCTTGCCTGTCCTGTTGTAGTCACACAATTACTGGCTTCTAGCTGAATACCTCGAATACAACGAGAAGATAACCAGCGATCGGCTATCCTGAGTTTTCACGTCATGTGAAAAAACCAACGCAAAACCTAACCCCCAGCCCCATTCCCTGTTAGGGAATGGGGATAATTTATAGCGAATTTCCTTACAGGAGAGAGGAATGGAAGCTAGGTTTTCCAGATAAGAGTGAAAAGTAAGATTAGCTATCAGTATCACTCTCTATGGAGTGGTTACGGTTGTGGCGATGCTCCCAAACGGAGCCGCTTTGCGATCGCTTGTAAATCGCTTGTAAAGTAAAATGAGCGCGATCTGCCGAAGGCTCTAAGCGGATTTTCTACTGGTGGAAAACCCCTATTCCACCAGTATGACATAATAGCAATCAATAAAAAGCTACTTGGAATTATGGGTGTAATCACCAAGTATTATGTCTGGACAGAAGTGGACTGCAAACTATTGAAAGTTTGAGATAGTAAATTATGACAAATTCTCAACACAGCATCACAACGGCAATTAGCTGGTGTTTGGCTTGGGGAGACAAGCGACAACCCAAGTTTGATGTAACTGTTTTACAGCAGATGCGACAAGCTTTGAATGATGGAAAAGCTGTTCCAGAAGAAGTGCGTCCCCTTGTCGAACAAGTGCAAGAATTACAGAAGTTGAAATTTCCCGCAACACTAGAGGAACTCAAGGAGTTTACAGAGAAATATCTTATATTATGGCAATCTCAAATTGGCTTAGTTTATGGTGGTGCGACTAAGATAAAGCAATATGTATTTGAAGCGGCTAAACTTCAAGATATTCGCGGTGCATCAGCATTACTCGATAGAATTAACTTAGTTGATTTGCCTGCTTTTTTTAGTTGCGAACAACATCTAGATTATCCTCAGTGTCAACAAGCGTCAGATTACTGCCAACAAGTTAGAGAAGACTGGTTAGATAAATCAGAGAATTTTCCTCAGCTTTCAAAGACACTGATTCCAGAGTTAATCATCTACTCTACAGGTGGAAATATTCTGGCATTTTGTCCTGCTGACTTTGTAGATGATTTGGCTAATGCTATTGAAAAACGTTATACAGAAGAAACTTTAACAGCTAATTCCTGTGCCGTTGGAGCAATATTCAAACCTCTAGAAATTCGCTTTGGCTTGTTGCCACATAAAATTAATAGTGAGACATTTTGGTTAGAAAAATATCTAAACAATCTGGATAATCCATTAATTAAAGCATACTTTGAGCAAGCTGATACATCTCCAGAAGAAGCCTTCCAAGAGCGTAAGACATTCAATGAATTGGCTGGTAAGCTAGCATCTCAATTTAATCAGCGGCGGAATGGTAATAGTTTACAAGGAAGCGATAGAGCTTTGCGTTGTTATCCACCCGTACTTGAAACCCATCCTTATCTAAGACGAGATGAGGGCGATCGCCGTTCTGCTATTCTGCAAGCTAAGAGTTCTCCCGATGATCCAAGCCAAGGACTTCCAGGCGATCCTTGGTTTTCTGAAGCTTCAGCCCGTAAGAGAGTTGTAGGACAGATAGCTAAAAGAGATGATAGTTTTGTAAAATGGTATGAACAGGCAGGTTTTGAGTGGGAACCTGGTGAAAAAGGTATCGACAGTTGGGTTAATAAATTTGAGAGATTTCTATACGAAACTCCACACAAATATTACGGCAAAATCCGTTCAGAAAATCTTCATCCTAGCCGAGTCAAAGAAGCCCGTTCTGTAAGAGAAATTGGTGATGCTAGTATCCCTCCAGGTTTTGTTGCCTATATTTATGCAGATGGGAACAACATGGGTGGATATATTCAGAAAGAAATCAAAAATCCAAAAGACTACCAGCGTTTTAGCCGAGATATTTTTGATGCAACAGAAAAATGTGTTTACGCTGCTTTAACAAAACATCTCCAACCTCATAAATTAAATCCCAATTTGCAATCTGAAAGAAACAGTACAAAAGAAGTTTGGATTCATCCCTTTGAAATTTTGACTATTGGGGGGGATGATGTGATGTTGATTGTACCAGCGGATAAGGCTTTGGCTATTGCCCAAACTATTGGTGAAGAATTTGAAAATGAACTTTTGCGTAAAGAGGGCGAGCGCTACAAATCTGACAAGGAATATAATCCGCAAATTGTACATCGTTATCAGGGAAAAGGTTATCAGGGAAAAGAACCACCTTCCGGTAAGAATCAATGCAAGTTGAGTATGTCAGTAGGAGTGCTGATTACCGCTGAAGACACACCAATTTACTATGCTGAAAAGCTCACCAGTCAGTTGCTAAAATCTGCTAAAAAGCGCGCAAAAGACCTAAAAAAACAAGATTACTACAGTGGGACAGTGGACTTTTTGGTGATGAAAGCTGTAACCATGATTTCTTCAAATATAAGCGAATTTCGCTCTCAAGGATTAACAAAATCTGGACTGGGACAGCAAAAACTGAAACTATATGCTGCACCCTACACCTTACATGAATTGGGTGGACTTTTGGAAACTGCTAAGGCGCTAAAAGCAGCAGAATTTCCCAAGTCGCAACTCTACCAAATCCGCAGCTTGCTAGAACGGGGTAAACAGACAGCGATACTCAATTATCGCTACTTCCGAGTGCGGCTTCAACATGGACAAAACGAACTTCAAGAAAAATTTGAAAAGGCTTGGTGTGAAGCTTTAACTAATGGTGGTAACTTAGCACCTTGGATGACAGATAAAAGAACAATACACAAAAACTTAACGTTGTTACTCTTGTTTGAAACCTTTTCCCAGGAACAGTTTAAGTTGCAGTACGCAGTTCTATCTCTGTTGAAAAAATCTGACTATGAAACTATCTGGCGTGAGTTAGTAGATTTATACCCATTCATTGAAAAACCACAGAACCCATCAACTCGTCCCGAATCACAGCAACAAACAGTGCAATCATGATTTCCTTACAAACTTTAACCGAAAATCAAGTTACAACAATTTCTTTAACAGCAGTTATTGACACTGCATTATGTGTTGGTGCTGGTGGTTCTGATGGTTCTCTTGCAGACAAACCCATCGTCCGCAATGCGAGAAGACAGTTAATAATTCCTGCTTCGCAACTCAAGGGGAGACTGCGCCATGAATGCGAAAAGCTGGCTAGGGGATTAGGATGGCAAATTTTTGAATCACCCGGTGCGGAAACACTTTGTCCTAGAGAAGAACAAGTAGGAAGCCAGTTCCGAGAAAGATATCAAATTGCAGGTTACAAAGGGTATCACTGTTTAATTTCTCAGATATTTGGTAATCCCATACTGCCATCACGAATTATAGTCGATGACTTGATTTGCCATCTAGAAGCAGAGGATTTACCAGAAGTGCTACGTCCTGGTGTCACTATAAACCGCCGTCGCCGCATAGCAGAAGACCAAAAACTTTACTTTCTAGAAACTTCCCCAGTCAACACTCATTTGGAATTTACAGGGGAAATTCATCTGTTACCAGACTGTCCACCATACGCCAAGGCATTGATTTTAGCCGGCTTGCGGCATATCCACGCCTTTGGCGGAAGTAAATCTGTTGGGTTGGGTTGGCTGAGATGGAAAGAACTCGAAACACTCCCAAAAGATGATTCAGCCTGGGAGAAACTACTACCGGAGGCTAAGTCATGAAGCGGATTAAATTAGAGATTACCACTTTGTCTCCATTAGCGATCGCCGGGAAAAAACCTGGTTCTGTAAGTGAAGTTGAAGACCATATTCCAGGTTCAGTGATTCGAGGAGCGATCGCTTCTCAAATTCTACAACTCTCCAACCAGCAAACACCAGGCATAGCAGAACAAAACTTAACAGCAGGTGGTGGTGACTTTGAAGCACTGTTTTTGGGTGATGAACCTGCCATTTTCCAAAATGCTTATCCAGCTGTAGCTAAGATGGCAGATGAGTTTAATTCTACTAAAAAAAAGCCAGACTTAATTTCCCAGGTTGTGACCGATGAGATAATGGTTCTACCCGCAACAGCCGTAAGTTCTAAAACAAACCCAGGTTTTCAACCCAAAGGTAACGGGGTTTTTGATACTCTGATTGACCGCTTCTGTGCAGATGCATATAATTTTCCTTACGACCCTAGCGATCCAAAATCTCTAAAAGACAAAACAGATGCGCGGGTTGAACCTTTTGGCGGCTTCTACAGCAAAACTAACGATAGTGAAATTAAATATCAATATCGCACTCATTCTACTAGCACTCGCTTCCTAACAAGGGTGGGAATTAACCGCCGACGCGCCACATCTGAGGATGATATTCTCTACAGTCTTGAAGTTTTAAATGAGTCATTTGTAGAAAATCCCCTTGCAGGATCTACCAAAAACTGGAATCCCATTGTTTACCGCAGTGCAATTCTAGTTAAAGACGCAGAATTAGCCAAGTCTCTAGAAAATTTCATCAATCAAAATTCTCATCTCTTTCGTTTAGGTGGAGCAACTTCGCGGGGTCTAGGGAAGGTTACAATCAAAGCAGAAGTTGAAGATGCTTCAGCAGATGTCGAAGCTAGAATCAGTGAATTTAAAGAGAAACTTCAGCAACGCTGGGAACTTTGGTCAGTCTTTGGTAAGCCAGAAAAGAATATATTAGAACGTACCTATTTTACCATCGACCTCCAAGCCGATGCCATCCTCATAGAAAACTGGCGACGCACCACAGTGATTTCACCACAGATGTTATGTCAAGCTGTGGAATTAGATGATGAATATTCCCAACCTAGTAAAGAACAACAGGAGGATTTTCTCAAATTGGAAGTAGCGTACAGCAGCTATAACTATCGTTCTGGTTGGAATGCAGCTTGGGGGTTAATGAAAGATATAGAATTAGTCACAAATCGAGGTGCTGTATATTTATTTAGCACAACTCAACCAAATTTATGGATGGATAAATTAAAGGAATTGGAACTGAAAGGAGTAGGCGATCGCACTTGTGAAGGCTTCGGAAAAGTTCAAATTTGCAACCCATTTCATCTTGTCATGCGAGAGGAGGCAGTATGATACCTATAGAATCAAAAACAGAGTTACAAGTTCAAAAAGGGATTCGCCAAGCTGAAGATGAACTAGTAATCTGGATTCAAGAAGCTTTAGATAAAGCAAAATATGGCGATTTAGAAGAATCTCAGTTTCGTAACTTAGTGCGTGTTTCTGATACGACTGAAAGTGTAGAAGCAATTAAAAACTTCATCCGTTATCAAGTAGGTAGAGATAAGAAATGGGGAAGAGGGAAAGAATCACTAGCTGAGAAAATTATTGAAGATATTGATAGCAATATCAAGAAAACTGCTCAAATAATTGCCGAGTGTTGTCAAACAGATTTTAAACCGATTTGGCTAGAATTGATTCGTCGTTATTTAGGCTATGGTGCGCGTCATTTAAAGTATTTACGAGACAAAGATAAACCCTAAATATTGAAATTGCCAAAATTATATAGGAGACAATTAGAATTATGCCAAAAATTCTTTTAGTTACAGTCGGTGGTTCTCACCAACCTATCGTGACTGCTATTGGAGAACTTCAACCTGAGCGTGTTGTTTTTCTGTGTTCTGATGGTAGTAAGGGTAGTAAATCCCAAGTTATAGGAGAAGGAACTCCTTGTGAAGTCAGGCGTGGAACCGAAGTCATTGAAAGGCTACCTAATATTCCCAAGCAAGTAGAACTAGGCGATCGCTTTCTACCAGAAAGAGACTTGATTTTAATTCAAGAGCCAGATGACTTATCAGAATGTTATCTGAAAGCCTCATTATATATTCAGAACATTCAAAGAGAGTCGCCAAATGCTCACATTATGGCTGATTATACAGGCGGTACCAAATCTATGTCTTTAGGTTTGGCAATGGCAGCAGTTGATTATCAAGTCACATTATATGTAACTACAACCGCCCGTACAAACATTATTAAAGTTGAAAGAGGAGAATTGACGGGACAAGCTAGTGTAGCACCTGTAGTTGCACAGCGTACTATTGAACAATTTGTACCAATTTTTTTACAACAGTACAATTATCCAGCAGCAATCGCGCAACTAAAGCGACTCCTGTCTTCAATGGTACTACCACCAGATACTAGACGAAAGATTCAAACATTATACGCTTGCTGTTCCGGTTTAGATGCTTGGGATCGATTTGAACACAGGGAAGCTTTGGAATTATTAGAACCTCAAATGAAAAATCCTGAAATTCAAAAACTAGCCCTATTTCTCAAGCGTGTTATTAACAGTCGAGGACAGATAGATCAAGATTTTGATTCGAGTAACGGTATACAAGGACACGGTTATGAAGTTGTTCAAGACTTACTACGAAATGCCGAAAGGCGTGCTGCTCAAGAACGTTACGATGATGCTGTTGGAAGACTTTACCGAGCTTTAGAATTATTAGCTCAAATTCATCTGTTGAAATCTTATGGTATCAGAACAGGTGATGTTAATACTCAGCAACTGCCAGAATATCTGCAAGAGGAATATGAGAAAAAGCGCTCTCCTATTAAGAAATTGATTCAACTTTCTTTAAGAAGTAGTTACGAGCTTTTAAATAAACTTCCTAATGACCCTATAGGAAAGCTTTATCAGGAAAACGCAAACAAAATTATTAATGCTCTCGAAGTTCGTAATAACTCACTTTTCGCTCATGGATTTCAACCTATTACTAGTAATAATTATCAAAAAGTAAGCGAAGCCTTCGTCATTTTTATTCAATCTGCTCTTACAACTATTATTCCACCTAGATTGCAATTACAGCCACCACAATTCCCCAAGAATTTTGAAATTTAACCACTATGTTCGACACTTTCAGAAATCGCCTAGAAATTACAGGCACACTAACTACAATAACAGCATTACGTATTAGTGCAGGTCGCTCTAGTGAACCCATTGGTTCTGATTTACCCGTCATCAAAGATGCTTTGGGTAATCCTTTAATACCAGGTTCTAGCTTTAAGGGTGCATTACGATCGCGCTTGGAAAGTTTCCTCCGTGGTATTGTGGGAAGCGATCGCAAGCTTGTAGCTAACCCAGCTATTGAAGATGAATGGTCAATTACATCTCAGGAAATGAAGCAGTTAAAAGAGAATTACGATAATGACGAGGTTTTGACTGCGGAAATTATTAAGCATACAGATTTAGTTTCTCACCTCTTTGGTTCTCCTTGGCTAGCTAGCAAATTCCAAGTGCGGGATTTAACAGTCGTACCTGACACCTGGTTTGGACAATACCAAGAAAGAGATGGTGTCGCGATTGACAGAGATACGGAGACAGCAGCAGATGGTAAACTCTACGACTTTCAAGTGGTTCCAGCAGGAACGCAGTTAGAGTTTAGGGCTGTAGTAGAGAATGCTGAAGAATGGGAATTAGGATTGTTGATGATTGGTTTGCACCAGTTTGAAACAGAACAGATACCTTTGGGCGGTGGGCGATCGCGTGGTTTGGGTGTTGTTAAGCTGGATATTAACGAGATGCTTTGGTTTGACTATCCCGCAGACCAACCGCAGTTATTACTAGATTATCTTAAAAAATTGGTTATGGGAGATAATAGTGCCTATGAAGATGCACGGGATTTTAAAGACCATTGGGTACAAAAGTTAATAGAACATCTTGAGAGTAAAGCATCTCAGAAAAATAACACTGAAGCTAAGAGGTAAATATGGCTTTTAGTAGCTACAAAACTATTGGTGAAGTTCTCAAAGCATTTCAAGTTATCTACACCGAAGCTAATTTCGTAGGCGAAGTAGAATTTAATATACCTGATTATTTCCGGGAAGATTTAGAAACAATGATGCGGGATGGTGTGGTTGATAACTCAGAGTTCGCTATTTGTGAAAATCTCATTTATCCAGTCCTCAAAGAAATTTGGAAATGCTACCGCAGCAAGTTTATTCTTTGGAGTCACCAGTCACTCAATTATGATGAAAAACTATCAGGCTTTCCTGAGTATATTCTTGCAAAAAAGTCGCCTCTAGGAAAAGTTGTTTTTGACAAACCATACTTCATCTTAGTAGAAGCTAAGCAAGATAACTTTGAAGCTGGTTGGGCGCAGTGTCTAGCAGAAATGATTGCTGCTCAGAGATTGAATGATGAATTACAAATCGTTATATATGGAATTGTTTCTAATGGGGGAACATGGCAATTTGGCAAGCTGGAAGCAAACATATTTACCAGAAATATCGTTCCGTACACCATTTATGAGCTAGATAAACTTTTTGCTGTTGTTAATTATGTATTTCAACAATGCGAATTCCAACTCAACGCACTAATAGCTGCTTAATGCTTTTTCGCAATAAACTATAGTCATGCATAAAAGATTTGTTAACCACTGCACGATTGATATAACCCTCATTCCTGATGGTCCAATTCTCATCAAATCTGGTAAAGAAGGAGCAGATCCAACTAAGCCGGATATGGAATTTGTAGAAACTTATCATGCTGGCGGACGTTGTATATATTTACCGGGAAGCAGTTTAAAGGGAGCAATCCGCGCCCATGCAGAACGAATTGTCAGGACTATAGGGAGTGAAAAACGTCCACCAGAAAATACTCAAAAACTTTGGTCTAGTAATCTATTAGACGAAAGAGACAAACAGAATAATCCAAATTTTTATCTTGAAGATTGGAAAAACCGTGAAAAAAAGAAGAAGTTAGAGGAGCGACATCCTCATCCAGGGGCAGAATTATATAAACAATCATGCTTTATCTCTCAAATATTTGGCAATACTTCCATTGCTAGCAGAGTTAGAATTGAAGATGCTTATCCTGATAAATCTCAACCATTAAAAATTGAAGAACGCAATGGGGTAGCAATTGACCGGGTATTTGGTTCTGTCGCAGTAGGACCATTCAATTATCAAGTTTGCACTGCTGGCGAATTCCACACCAAAATTCATTTGAAAAATTTTACCCTTGCACAGTTAGGTTTAATTGGTTTAGTGTTGCGAGATTTAGATGATGGTTGGTTTGGCTTGGGTTTTGCAAAATCTCGTGGCTTGGGTACGGTAGAGGTGAAGTTAAATGAAGCTGTTGTACAATATCCTGGCTGTATTTTATCGGAAGATAAACAACAAATTTGCGCTCTTGGTAGTGAAAAAACATGGTCTAAGACTTTCCTCTTAGGTGCTGGAGAATTTTTAGAACTTAAAGAAGCGCAATCATATGGTTTCCTGACAGAAAAGTATACAGAAGACCGTCAAGATACCCCTGTTGCTGCACAATCAATGGATTTGGGTTTTGGAGTGCAACTTACTTGGCGCTCAGGTACAGTTCATGATTTGTTTGAGCGAGCCGTTAAGTCTTGGAGTCATTTACTGGTGGGGGCAAAATGAAACCTTTTGTAGGTTATAAAAAAGAACTTTTATCAGTATCTCAACTACTAGAATTAATTCCAAAATTTACAATTGAACCTAGCTACTATTTCTTACGTTGGACTTACAAAGTTAGTGGAATTGTAGAACAGCCACCCACAAATATTGACTTTCCTATGATTGAGGGACAAATGTTCAATCATGAGTGCGAACTGCGGTGGAAGCACAAGCGCCAAAATACTTATGAAGTGCTGCTGCTCACAATTGCTGACAAGCATGATGATTTTACCCCGGTCAAAGAAACAATTAAAAAAGTAGGGAATGAAAAAGAAGCTTGGAGAATAGAGCCTAATAATCCCCAAATTTTCCCATCCTATGGATATCCCGCTTATGGGTATCGTCCAGATACAACTCGTTTTCCCAAAAAGCTAATTTTCCCCGACAGCTTAGATATTCGACTTAAAGAAGAAGAAATTAAAGAAGAAAAAAACAATAAGCCTAAATTAGCTCAACGTTATTTTATTGATAATGAAACCTCGACTGTGCAATTTGTGGCTTTAACTGTGGAGTTAGCGCAAACATGACTGGAAATCGCCCTCAACGACCTAACCGTGTGGATTCATCGCCTGAATTTGCACCAAAACCTTATGAATTCGTCTCCTTTCCCAAAGAACGCCCGAACTTACAGCGTCCCGTTGGACATCACAAATATTTGAGCGATCGCCTACACGGTACTCTATATCTTACCCTAAAAGTGCAGACATCTCTCCACGTTTCCACTGGGGTAGTTGTCATGGGTAGCGACATTGGCAGTCGCATTCCCCTTATTAAAACAATGGTACAAGGTGTTGACCAAAAGCTTTCGATTGGTGGCAGCAGCCTCAAAGGCTGCATCCGATCTGCTTATGAAGCGATTACCAACAGCACTTTGGCAGTCATTACTTCCAAGTATAGAAATCAAATACCTACCGAACGCCTACCTTGTCGCAACAAAGAACAACTTTGTCCAGCCAGTCGGGTATTTGGTGCGTTAGATTGGCAAGGGTTGCTGGATTTCAACGATGCTAAGTGTGAAAGCATGGGCTTCGCCACTGGATTTATGCCTTCGCTGTATCGTCCTCGTCCAGAACCAGACAGCGCATACTTTCTTCGCGGTAAAGTAGCAGGTCGCAAATTTTACTACCACACAGTCAGGGCGATTGATAAAGGGCAAAATGCTGGCATTCCCGTACAACAAGCCGCAAGAGAGTATACTTTCACAACGGTGCTACACTTCAAGAATTTACTACCAGAAGAGTTAGGAACTTTGTTAATTGTCTTAGGACAAGACCCCAAGCATCCCATCGCCTTGAAAGTGGGTGGTGGTAAACCCATTGGTATGGGAACGATGACAGTCACTGTGGAAAAAATCTTACAAGCACAAAACCTGCAACAGCGCTACTCAACTTATAATCTCAATGAATCTAACGAACTTACAGGAGAAAAGTTACAACAATTTATACAAAAAAATCTTCAAGCAGCCCACTCGCGCCTGGTTCAGAAACCACAACTAGAGGAACTCACAGCCGTACTACGTTATCCAACCGATCGCGAACCCCCATCTGGAATGTACTAATTATGACTATGGTTGAATTGTCCTCCGAATCCTTGACAGATGCAGAGTGGGATATAGCCCATGCGATCGCTCAAAGCCTAGTCAAAGAAGATACAGATGTGAATGAATTAGGGAAAGCGATCGCTTATCTGCGTACTATTGTTAACGAATCAGATAGCACTTCCAGGTTTTTCAAGTACCTGAAAACCCTGCTAAGTAATGGCAGATTAATTGGACACAGTGGTAGAACTACAGATTATTACCGCAGTATCGATAAGGCTTGTAGTGATTATCTTAAAAGCATTGGCGATGCCTATAAGATACTGCAAATTTTAGGCTGGGTTTCTCGCCTGATGCGTTACTACAAAGATGCTGGTGTACCCATTGGAGAAACTACAATTCCCACCCCATTCCCTGTAGAGTCAGCACGTCAAGTAGAAATTGCCAAAGTCGTTCAATCCCAAGACTTTCAGGTTGAGCAAATATTAGAGGCAAAAGTTACTAAAATTAATGGTAACAAGGTCACTTATGAAATTCTGGGAACAATTAAGTTAACTGAGAAAGAACCGAAAAAAGCACAATCTCTTTGTGAAGGGCAAATGGTGAAGGTAGAGATAGTGGACATTAAGGAAGACGGGAGTATCAAAAAAGTTAAATTCATCGGGTGAAGAAAGTATTTTAATATTAACATAGAAGAAAGGTATACATAGTTGTGCCTTTTTGTTAGTTAAAATGTTTTCTCAATAACAATGAATAAGCAAAAATACTCATGTCTTACTGCTCCACCTTTGGAAGCAGTAAAAAGTGTTCATCCTCCACCAGAGATAAACTCTGACTCCGATTTAACAGTTTATTCACCGTATAGTTCCTGTTTGCACAAAGGTACGACAGCCATGACAAAACACTCCAACGCTTCTGAAAGCCAGCAACCAGAACGCCACTGTGTCTTCACCAAGAAGTTTAAGGAAGACATGAAATACTGGAAGAAGCACTGTCAAGCAAAGTACAACCGCATTCAGGAACTAATACGGGAAATTCAGGAGAAGCCTTTCGAGTGTGTAGGCAAGGGGAATCCGGAGATTCTAATACATGAATATTATCAAGGATACAAAAAACGCTCGCGTGAAATAAACGGCAAACACCGCCTTGTCTACGCAGTCTCAAACGACACAATTTATTTTCTCCAAGCTCGCTACCATTACTAGAAAAAATAAGGTGATGCTTGCGAAGAAGTAGCTGAAATTGGGGTAGTTCTTGCTTTCCGGAGCAGGTTTGCTTCTTCTAGCTCCGGTTGGCTTTGTTGCTAAGTGCTTTCAATCTTTGGAGTATTTTAACTATGATCTTTGTAGTAGAGACAATAGCTGTTTTAGGTATTTTGGATAATGTCAAACGTTTGTCAGAAAATCAATTACGCCGAAGCTCAAGCGAATTTAGATGAAGTTTGCAACCAAGTTGTTTTAAGCCGTGATGCAGTGATTATTGAAAGAGAAGGTAGTGAAAATGTGGCTCTCATTGCTGCTGATGAGTTAAGCAGCATGAAGGAAACTCTTTACCTACTCAGTTCTCCGGAAAATGCGGCTCGTCTCTTTGCTGCTTTGGAAGAGGCGGGGTCAGGCAATCTTAAACCTCAGACATTAGATGAACTACTTGAGGAACTAGAGAACGATGACGAAGATTAGTCTGTCAATTAGCATAACTCTAAAGTGTAATATTGCTTTTTCCACCTTGCAACCACTTGACTTAGATTTGAATTTTCGCTAACATTATCACACTATGGAAACCTTTGTTTCATTTATAAATATTCCTCTTAAGGGGATTGAAACAGGTTTCTATATGGTGACTACAACTGTTATATCGGAGTTCACCACTTCCCCGCAAGGGGACTAAAATAAACGAAAATTAAATTCGTTTTCAATAGCTTACCGATTGATTTCCAAATCGCGTTGCCTTAATTTTTTTATGCTGACGCGATCGCTTTTTTTGTTCCGAAAATATAGTAGTTCCCGTTAAGATGAGCTATATACAGGGGCAATACATGAATTATCCCTACGAAATAATCTGTACTCTACTCAACTGAGCGAGTAAAGACCATGCTATGAAGTGAATGCACTGAAAGCAGATGCACTCTATGACAAACTGTTAACAGATATGAAGACAAAGCCTTTTAGCGAATTGCGAAATGAGATGACACCTGAGCGAAGGGCAAAAAACAAAACTCGTGCTCAACTTATGTTACTTCATCTTGCTCTCCTAGAAGTACAACAGTCGTTGGAGATTGTACAAGATGATTTGGAAAAAGACCTCGGTGCTGAGTAAGTCATTAAATATCATGTAGTATCCATGCCCAAAATTCTCCTTGTCACCGTCGGCGGTTCCTTCCAACCTATTGTCACCGCCATCCGCAGTTTACAACCCGATCGCATCATCTTCATCGCCTCCGATGGTAACAATGGGAGTAAGTCGCAAGTCATCAGTGAAGGAACGCCTTGTGAAGTACGTCGGGGAACGGAAGTTATCGAAAGATTACCCAACATTCCTACACAAGTAGGGTTGGGCGATCGCTTTCAACCCCAACGGGATTTGATTCTCGTCCAAAACCCAGACGATTTAGCACAATGCTATCTCAAAATCCAGCAGTGCATTTGCCATCTCCAGCAGGAAGCACTTGAACATGAGATTCTCGCTGATTACACTGGTGGGACAAAAACCCTATCAGCTGCTTTGGTATTGGCGGCGGTTGATTGCGGGATTTCTTTATATCTTACTATTGCCACCACGCGCGAAAACTTGGTGAAGGTAGAACGGGGAGAGTTGACGCGACTGGTGGATACGAGTTTTCGCACTTAAGGATTAGCTTAAACCGTCACAAGCCCGACACTGTACTTTGAAAAAGTCAGTGTAGGAGTACGTCTCCGTCCCCTTGCGGGGAAAAGGTGGTCTACGACTTTAGAAATTGCGGTCAACATGTCGGCAATTTCCGCACAAAGGTTTCCGTCCCCTTGCGGGGAAAAGGTGGACAATTTCTCCATTTGGTCTCAGATGAATGACACTACCATCTGGATGGTCATAGGTTTCATATCCACCTGTTGTGCAGCTTTTAAATTGAAAGCTGTGGTTGTTGAGTACTATTCTTGCTTCTAATCTAGTTTTTCCTGTTAAATCAGGAAGCTGCTGAGCTGCAAGATTCATTTGTTAAGTATAAACATAGTCTTATAATATTTGTTGTGTTTATAATGTGGCATCTTACTATTACTCTTAAAATCTACTCTGGATTTTTCAGAGCACGACGCGCCAATTTTACGTAAGTCTTCACTGTTTCATAAGGCATTTCCAAATCTTGTGCGATCGCCTGCAATGATTCTCCCATTTCTCGCTGTGCCAAGATAGTTGCCCATTTTGATGCTATCTCTTCTGCGCGTTCTCCACCAGTACGCTTGCGCTGTGCCTTAAAGATTTCTGTCAGTTCCTCAACACGTCTTGCTAGCAAGCTTTGCACGTCTGGGACTTCAGGTGCTACTTGCGATGACCAACCTAACCGTGTTTGACCTAAGCCAAATGTCGTTTTATGACCAGTACCACAGTAAGGTGCTAACTTCCCCAAAGCATAAAACAGCTTGCAAAAGTCTGGTTGCTTTGATGCTTCTTTGGTCAAACCAAATTCTATCGCTCCTGTAAATCCTGTAACCGCACCTTTCTTACCTGCTAGTACTTTCGCTGATGTCAATTGGTGACGAGTAATCAACACGTTATCATCCACCCAAGCCAGAAACGCCTCTTGTTCAACTGGTATCCCCGAAAAGTCATTCCAACGGCGCAGGTAACTGTGAAAGACATTCGTTGGCATTGGTAAGGGGAAATGATGACCTTTGCGGCGAAAGCTTGTAGGACTCAGGAATGTTAGGGTGACTGTTTCCCGATGTTCATAATTCAGTATTTTAGCATAAGTTGTGGCAGAATGAGCAATTTGACAAGAGCGTATTTGCAAGGGTGCATCCCGCAAATTCAGTTGTGCGGGCAAATTTTGCACCCATTGCAAAAGCCACTGTACAACTCGACTCGATAAAGCCGTGACATACCAGTAATAGGTGGTGTTTGCCTTGAGTTGCACTTCCCGACCGCTACTCACCATTTCTCCATCCAATCCCGAAATGGTGAAGGGTTTTTCCGACTCGCCATCGTGGAGGTAAGCAGACAGTTCCGGTGAGAACGAACGTACTTGGTCAAGAAACCAAGCATGGAGTCCGATGGTGTATTGGGGATAAACAGAAGCATCTGCTTGCGAGACTAATTCAAATACCAATCCGACCAATTCTGTATCAGGCGACCAAATTAGGTTAGATTCTTGGGAATCAGGCTTTTTTGGAGTGCGTCGTGGCATGACAAGTTAGAAATCCCAATAAATCAGCATATATCCGCATTAATTACACCACTTTTGGGAATTATGAGTTCTCACTATTGTATCTCGTTTTGCTGTTTCCATCCCCTTGCGGGGAATTTAGGAGCGGTTATACTACTTTAATCACTGCCCTCTTGCAGGTCTTGTGCAAATGGTGACAGCTTGTCTAAGGAGTTAGCTACTGCCATGACTTGTTCTGAAGTCTTGCTGGCAATATTAGCAAATTCCAGAACAGATTGGCTGGCGGAGGTTGAAGCCTTTGCTTGCACAGGAGCGGTTTGGGCAAGCTCCTCGACCAGTTTTTTCATTTGGTCAGTTATAGTGATAATCTCATTGAGCTTCTGCTGAGTTTCTTTTACCAATTCAGTCCCAAGCATTGTCTGTTCTGCCCCAGACTCCATAACAGCAATAGCTTCATTGGCTTGTGTCTGAATTTGGGCAACGAGTGATTCTATTTCTGCTTCTGCAATACTCGTGTTCAATTGCTGCACTTGAGAAAGTGCGTTGTCAGCAAGCATTGCCAATTTTTGACCAGCTTCAGGGCTGCGACTTGCTTCAAGTGCCGTATTCATGACTTGCAGCTTGAGTTGAGATGTAATATTACTAATAAGGCTGGCTACCTGGGAGAGCTTTTGGGAAGGTTCGTCTAGACGGTGGACTTTTTCGGCAGCTTCCACAATTGTTGTTTGGATAGCACTGAAGCTGTCTAAAATCGGGTTCATAGACTCATGCCCATCCTGTACTAACTGGCTCAGCCGCTGATCCTGCAGTTCTGCTTGTTGCGCACAAATCAGCATTCTCAAAGCCGAATCAGCCAACGTTTGAATTTGATTGTAGGCATTTGTCACAGACTCCATCTGACTGAGAGCCTCGGTTGAAAGGGTTTGGACAACTGTTTCACTACCTGTGAGCAGTTCTGACACCTGACGCTGGAGTGCTTCTTTTTGTTGACGCTGCTCGCGTTCTGCTGCTTCAGCAATTTCGTACGCCTGCTCTACCTGCTGTAAAAGCCGGGCATGGTCGAGAGCAAACCCCACTTGTGTAGCTATCTGGGCAACCAAATCAATCTCATACTGCTGCCAATCACGGGGTCCGGAGCATTGATGTGCAATCAATAAGCCAAATAACTGGTCATCTTTGAGAATCGGCGCAACCAAATTTGCCTTGACAGCAAAGGGTTCGAGTTGACCAATGTAACAATCGCTCAATCCTGCTTGATAAATGTTATTGGTCGCTTGAACTCGACCAGCCTGGTACATTTCTACATAGCCCTGTGCAAAGCAAGGGTCTTTGATTTGAGCTCGCAACGCTTTCGGAAAACCTGGAACAACGGATTCTGCAACCACAGTTCCATACCAGTCGCTGTCAAAGCCAAAAACAATCACTCGATCAGCGCCCACTGCTTTGCGAACTTCATTAACGGTGGTTTTCAGGACGTCTTCTTCGTTGAGCGATTCGCGAATGCGGCGCGTTATGTCTCCAAGCAATTGAGTTCGCACTCCTTCAGCATCGATTCGCTGAAGCAGCCGGGCATGGTCGAGAGCAAATCCCACTTGCATAGCAATCTGGGTGATCAAATCAATCTCATACTGCTGCCAATCACGCGGTCCGGAGCACTGATGTGCAATCAATAAGCCAAATAGCTGCTCGTCCTTGAGAATCGGCGCAACCAAATTTGCCTTGACAGCAAACGGTTCGAGTTGACCAATGTAACAATCACTCAATCCTGCTTCATAAATATTATTAGTAGCTTGAACTCGACCTGCTTGGTACTGTTCTATATAGCCCTCTACAAAGCAGGGGTCTTTGATTTTAGCTCGCAGCGCTTTCGGGAAAGCAGGAATCACGGATTCTGCAATCACAGTTCCATACCAGTCGCTGTCAAAGCCATAAACAACCACTCGGTCAGCACTCAGTGCTTTGCGAACTTCTTCAACGGTGGTTTTAAGGACATCCTCTTCGTTGAGCGATTCGCGAATGCGGCGGGTAATATCTATAAATATCTGAGCTTGATCGGCTTTCGTATCTATCCGTTGTAGCAGCTTAGCGTAGTCGAGAGCGAATCCCACTTGCGCGGCTATCTGGGTGCAGAAATCAATCTCGGCTCGCTGCCAAAAGCGTGGTCCGGAACACTGATGTGCAATTAATAAGCCGAATAGCTGGTCGTTCTTGATAATGGGGGCAACCAAATTTGCCTTGACACCAAATCGCTCCAGCAACCCAATATGACAATCACCGAGATTAGCTTTATAAATATCATCAATAGCACGAACGCGACCATTTCGGTATTGTTCGACATACCCTCCCTGAAAACAGGGGTCTGAGATTGTTGTCCACAATGTTTTCGGTAACCCGGGGGCAACTGATTCTTCTACAAAGGTTCCATCCAAGTTGGAATCGAAACGAAAGATGACCACGCGGTCAATTCTTAGGGCTTTGCGGACTTCTTCAACAGTTGTTTTGAAGACATCTTCTTCACTAAGCGATTCCCGGATACGCTGGGTAATGTTCATCAACACCCGGGAACGTTCTGCTTCGGCTTCTTGTTTCCATAGCAAATCCGGAAGCTGTTCTTTTATTAAGCTGATGTTTGTTTCTAAGACAACCAGTTCATCAATGCTCCTGATGGGAGGGCGAGTACCAACTTCTTGACGCAGGCTATTCACCATACTACTAGAGACGGCAGTCGCGTTCAGGATGGGACGAATGGCGCGATTAGCTAGAAATGCTGCGATCGCACCTGCCAACACTGCCGTCACCCCTGTTTCAATTAACAGAAGTGACAGTAGTCTGTCTAGTGCTTCACTTTTTGGTGGACTTGTGGTATTCGTTTGTCTAGATTGGGAAATTTGCTTAGCAGTCAACTGGCTACCAAAGTAGTAAGTGACTGTCCCTACTGCCAACACAGGGAGCATACTAACACCAAGCGCCCAAGCTATTGCCTTAGTTTTCAAGCTCGATTCCTGTCGCTTCTGCTGCTGAGCAACAGGAGACTCTTGAAGCTTTTTTGGCTGATTAAATTTTTGCTCGGCTGGCTTTTGAGAAGAAGGCTGAGTCATACACGAAATCTAGTTCTGCTGCAAAAAGTTATTGAGGACAAAAGTATCGGTCACTACATCCATTTCCTCAACCAAGGAGGTAGGGGAATGCACCGTTGGAATTGCTACTGACTTAAAGGTAGATTAAAAAGCTGCAACCTTGTCCTGACTTTATTTAGGGCTTTTGTGTAGGGCTAAAGAAGCGCCACAACTAGGGCTATTAGAGTTCCAGCCATTGGGGCAAAATAGCTCTAAAACTCTTACATGGTTTGCTTTTCACTCCTTAGCCTTTCTGCCTCTCCTCAAGGGTCTGATGCTGCGAAATAATAATTTTATTATATTAGTATTCAATGTTATTAAAATATATTATATTCTTATGTGAATTCCCGGTTAAGCATTCAAAAACTGAGTACGTGAGTATTTTATAACAATAAGCATGATAAGAGCAACTGCACATACCAAAGACACTATTCTCAGTGTTGGGTTGTCCCACTGTTTCATAGCAACTGCAACCAAAGCCCAAACTGTGACTCCTGGATAAGCAATGTCTCGACGCTGAACAGCAATGAACGTAGCAAGTGCGGCTGCAACTAGCAACATAATCACTGTCCATACTTGGGCAGAAATTCCCCAACCATTCCAACCGACAAAATACAACGCACACGCCACATTCACGATGGTTGCTACACTAATCCACGCTAGATAAATACTGATAGGAATGGTAACGCACCACTTCTTGATACGAGATACAGGATTTGTGCCAATCCCTAACCGTACATATATAGTCATCAAGGGTAGCAAAATTCCTAGCATTGCTACGACCGAAAGAGCAAAAAGCCGGGAGAGGAACAGATAAACCCAGATACTTTGGGCAAAACAAGCAATCACCAGCAAGTAGCTTATTTTACGTAAATCGGAATCATGTCTCTGGTTTGGCAAAACTTGGTAGATTCCTAATGCAAAAAGACCAAGGTAAATCAATCCCCAAATAGCAAAGGCGTAATTAGCAGGAATAACCTGCACATTTTTGAACAAAGTGTTAGAAATTTCACCAATATTGAGTCCATTTAAGGGAAAAATATTCGACACGACATTGACGACAAAAGCGCCGATAATTGCAGCTAGAGTCACAAGCTGTCGCAGGAAATCTCGGTCATAGCTAGAGTTGGATTGCTGCATAGGTCAGATTGCACCACTTAATATTAGGTCAACTACTGTTTTGTGCTTCTAGCTTACATCTTTCTTGCAGCTTGACAACCCAGAAGCAACGATAGTAGATTTATAAATAACGAGCGTTCGATATAAAAAAGCCGAGAGATGCCGAAGATTGTTGACCATGACCAATACCGCAAAGAACTGCTCAGTAAGTGCTTTGACTTATTCGCTGAGAAAGGCTATGCTGCCATTACCATGCGCCAAATAGCTGAAGGTTTAAGTGTTTCTACTGGGACGTTGTATCACTATTTTCCTAGTAAACAGGCGTTATTTGAGCAATTGGTGGAAGATATATGTGAGCGAGATGTATTGCTGGCAAAAGCTGAGTTGGAAGGAAAGCAAACTTTGCCGGAACGGATGGAAGCTTTAGGAAAATTTTTAGCTAAAAAGGAAAATTACTACATTAAATGGACTTATTTACAAGTTGATTTTTGTCAGCATCAAGACTCTAAGGAAATGCAGGGTAGTAATGCATTTCAACGTGCAACGAAGCGATATGAACAGGAAATATATGATATTTTAGGCATTCAAGACCCAGCGCTAGCTTGGTTTATTTTGAGTTTTATTGATGGCTTAATCCTTGAGCGACTTATGGATAATGAAATGGTTTCTATTACCGAACAATGTGCCTTGTTAGGCAAAATGCTAACGGCATATTTAGAAAAACAACCATCAAATCATACTGCTAACAGCTAATGAGTGAGGAAAAATTATGAATGTTAAGGTGCTATCAAAACCTGGGAATCGATGGTTAATTGGGCTAGTTGTAGGTGCGACTGCAATCACAGGTGGAATTGTTTTTTATGGCATTTCTCAGTATGGGATGGTTAGTCAAAAACCCGCACCTGTGGAAACTGCTCCTCCAGTAAAAAAAGTGACAGCATTAGGACGACTCGAACCGGAAGCCGAGGTGATTAAGCTGTCTGCACCTCTAGCATTGGATGGCGATCGCATTGCTCAACTGCTCGTCAAACAGGGTGACAATGTAAAAGCTGGACAAGTTGTGGGAATTCTCGACTCACGAGATAAACTCCAAGATGCTCTATCGCAAGCACAAGAGCAAGTTAAGATGGCTCAAGCCAAACTCGCACAAGTAAAAGCTGGGGCAAAATCCGGGGAAATCTTTGCTCAAAAAGCAACAATAGAGCGTTTACAGGCGCAGTTGCAAAGTGATAGAGTAGCGCAAGAAGAAGCGATCGCCCGATTAGAAGCGCAGTGGCTAGGCGACAGAACAGCGCAAGAAGCAACAATTCGCAGACTTGAGGCGCAACTCAACAATGCTCAAGCCGAAGATCAACGCTATCAGCAGTTATACAAAGAAGGAGCTGAATCTCGTTCCTTATTTGATAGCAAACGCTTGGCTTTAGAAACCGCACAACAGCAACTCAACGAAGCCAAAGCAGTTCTTAACCGAATTAATACCACTGCTAGCAAACAAATTCGTGAAGCGAACGTGGCGCTACAAAGAATTAATGTTACTGGTGTCAAGCAAATTAAAGAAGCCAACGCCACCCTCGACAAGATTGCTGAAGTTCGTCCTGTGGATGTGCAAGCGGCGCAAGCGGAAGTTGATAATGCTTTTTCAGCTGTCAAACGCGCACAAACTGACTTGGAACAAGCTTATATCAAGGCACCAACAGCAGGAAGGATACTGAAAATTCACACGCGAGTTGGAGAAAAAATAAGTGAGTCTGGCATTGCTGACTTAGCGCAAACTGAGCAAATGGTTGCTGTTGCAGAAGTTTATCAATCCGACATTAGTAAAGTGAAAACCGGACAAAAAGCAGTTGTCAAAGGTCAAGGGTTCAACGGAGAATTGCAAGGAACCGTTTCGCTAATTGGCTTGCAGGTTAACCGACAGAACGTTTTCAGCAATCAACCAGGGGAAAATCTGGATAAGCGAGTCATCGAGGTGAAAATTCGCCTCACACCCGAAGATAGCAAGCGAGTTGCAGGTTTGACTAACTTGCAAGTGCAGACAGCGATTGAACTGTAAATTTTCTTTGGGAGAAAATATAACGGATGTTCGTTATAGATTGGTGTGACAAGGAGATTTCTAAAAAATGCTTTGCAAAACGTCTCGAATCCGAATTCTCAGGAAAACTTATCCTTGGACAATTTTGGCAATTACAGCTTGTAGACTCACGTACTCAAACGGTGTCAAAAGGAATAGAGAAAAAACTCGTTTTTTGATGGCTTACTTCAGGATCGACTTTGCAAGCATTATATCGCTCATGAATGACATGCTTTTTTAAATTAACTAGAGCAGAGGTGTCAAAATGCTGAAAACTATATACTTAATTCTTTGCATCCTAGGTACTGTTTTACCGTATTCACAATTTGTTCCCTTTCTTTTAGAACATGGGCTGGATGTGAACCTTTTCCTAGAACAGCTTTTCACTAACAGAATTTCCGCATTCTTTGGTATGGATGTGTTTGTTTCAGCGCTGATTCTTTTCGTTTTTATATTTGGAGAAGGTTCACGGCTAAAGATGAAAAAATTGTGGGTTTATGTTGCCAGTACTTTGTTAGTTGGTGTTTCTTTGGGCTTGCCTTTGTTTCTCCTCATGCGACAACACAAACTTGAAGAAACAACACTCGCGCTAATAAGCTAACCAACAAGATTCCCGACTTCTTGAAGAAGGCGGGAATCTAAGCCTGAGTTTAGTGTGTCAAGGAGTTTTTTGAAATGTTTCGTAAATGGCTTCGTAGAACCCCGCTGGCATTGCGACAGGTGATGAAAGAAAAAACTCGTCTGGCGGTGGCAGTTGCAGGTATTGCCTTTGCAGATATGCTGATATTTGTGCAAATGGGCTTTCAAGATGCACTCTTTGACAGTGCGACAAAGCCTCATCAACTGCTGGAAGCAGATTTGGTGATGACTAATCCCCAACTTCAAACCCTTTTCTCTGTCAAAAGCTTTTCTCGTGAACGACTTTATCAAACGTTGAGTCATGAAGGCGTTGAGTCGGTGAGTTCTGTCTACATCAGTTTGGGACAGTGGAAAAATCCAGAAACTCGGATTAATCGCTCCATTTTGATTTGGGGAATTGAGCCAGACGCTCCTAGCTTGAATTTGCCAGAAGTGAAGCAAAATGCAACGCATCTTAAACTTTTAAATAGAGTATTGTTTGACCGTGCTGGACGTCCAGAGTACGGGGCTGTAGCCGACGGTGTGCAAAAGCACGGAACGCTGGAAGCAGAACTCAATAGTCAGAACATTCAAGTCACTGGGCTGTTTACCATTGGTGCTTCATTTGCTGCTGATGGTAATGTGATCACGAGTGATTCAACGTTTTTGAAATTGTTTCCAGAACGTCAACCCAATCAAATAGAAGTCGGTTTAATTAAACTCAAACCTGGTTTCGATCCGATTCAAGTGCAAGCGCAGCTTGCCAAACAATTGTCAACAGATGTACGAGTTTTAACACCAGAAGGTTTTGCGGCGGTAGAAAAATACTACTGGGAAAGCCAAGGGACAATTGGATTCATTTTCGGACTTGGTGTGATTGTAGGATTTATTGTGGGAATCGTGATTGTCTACCAAATTCTCTACAGTGATGTTTCCGACCATTTACCAGAGTATGCCACGTTGAAGGCAATGGGCTATAGCGACGGCTATCTTCTCGGTGTCTTGTTTCAAGAAGCATTGCTGTTGGCGGCGTTGGGGTATGTGCCTGGATTTTTGATTGCGATCGCACTCTACCAGTTAACATACGCTGCAACACTGCTACCCATTGCCATGACGCTTGCCCGTGCAATTACTGTATTTATCATAACGATAGTCATGTGCACCTTTTCTGGGGCAGTTGCGATGCGCAAGTTACAATCTGCTGATCCAGCAGATGTGTTTTAGTGCAATACGGTTCAGTTAGTGGTGTTTAGTTTTGTTAAGATCCCCCAACCCCCTTAAAAAGGGGGCTTAGTTCCCTCCTTTTTAAGGAGGGCTAGGGAGGATCAATCCTTAACTGAACTGTATTGTGTTTTAGTGAGTAAGTCATAACAGAAATTATGTTCAAGGTAGACATCAATGTCAAATGACTCGACAAATGCATTGAACAATCAAACTCGTGATGCGTGGAACACTAACGCTTTTGTTTGGGACGCCCGTATGGGTGATGACGGGAACGACTTTCATCAAGTACTGATTCGTCCAGCGATCGAAAGGCTGCTGGAGGTAAAATCAGGCACTCGGATTTTGGACATAGGCTGTGGTAATGGGCTGACAACCCGCAGATTAGCCAGCTTGGGCGCACAGGTGGTAGGAATAGATTTTGCCGAAGAGATGATTGCTTCTGCCCGTAGGAGAACTCAACAGCATGAAACATCAATTGAGTATTACGTCCTCGACGCCACTGATGAGACAGCTTTACTTGGGCTGGGGGAACGTTCCTTTGATGCTGCTGTATCCGCAATGGCACTTATGGACATGGCAGAAATTGATCCCCTGCTACGGACACTGACAAAGTTACTACGTCCTGGAGGCTGCTTTGTCTTTGCCGTGATGCATCCTTGCTTCAACAACACATATGTGAGTATGGCTGCAGAAGTCAAGGATTGTGAAGGTCAGCTTGTGAGTGAATACTCACTTAAAGTGTCTGGGTATCTACAACCCTCCACCACAAAAGGTTTAGCACTTGAAAATCAACCAAAACCACATCTATACTTCCATCGACCATTGCACATTCTGTTGAGTGCAGCATTTCGTGCTGGGTTTGTACTTGATGGCTTAGAAGAACCTGCTTTTCCATCTGACCATTCTTCTAACACTCGCTTTTACAGTTGGTCTAACTTTAGCCAAATTCCACCTGCGCTTGTAGCCAGGTTGAGATTTTCTGATGAATTGTTACGCAAATCCTAGGCAATTAGTTAATAACCATACAGAACAAACTATGACAAAAGTAACTTCTTCTCATAACTCAATGCACATAGTCACAACTCAACCCGTCATCTGTGCAAGTAACCTCAATCATTACTTTGGTGAAGGTACCCTTCGCAAACAAGCCTTATTTGATATCAACCTAGATATTTACTCTGGTGAAATTGTGATTATGACTGGACCTTCAGGTTCAGGAAAAACAACCTTGTTGACTCTTATGGGAGGACTACGTTCTGCCCAAGAAGGAAGTTTAAAGATTTTAGGACAGGAAATCTGTCGTGGAGTAAAAAGCAACTGCGAGATGTTCGTCGTCAAGTTGGCTATATTTTCCAAGCACATAACCTCATGACATTTTTGACAGCTAAAGAAAATGTCCGGATGTCGTTAGAGTTACATGACAAGTTTTTAGATCAGGACATGGATGCTCAAGCAGTTACGATGTTGGAGAGCGTTGGTTTGGGAAATCGTGCAGATTACTACCCAGAGAATTTATCAGGTGGACAAAAGCAACGGGTGGCGATCGCCCGCGCCCTGATTAGTCAACCAAAGATAGTCCTAGCAGACGAACCCACTGCTGCACTCGATAAAAAATCTGGGCGTGATGTTGTGGAATTGATGCAGAAGTTAGCGAAAGAACAAGGCTGTACAATTTTGCTGGTGACTCATGATAACCGTATTCTTGATATAGCTGATCGCATTGTGTATATGGAAGATGGTCGTCTCGTCAGCGATGGTGTAGATGCTACTGCTAAAGTCGGTTAAATCTAATAGTATTCTAGGATGGCATATTGCTTTTTCAGCTTGAGTTTTTGGGGAGAATAAGTCATGACTATTTGGGTAAATGAACAAATTGATTCATCCGGCATGATTCATGCTTGTATTGCTTGCTGTAACGAGTCTCAAGCCAAAGATTGCCATCAGTCCTTTGAGCAAAATTTGACTGAAGAGCAAAAGGCATGGGGTTGGGTGGCGCGATTGCGGACGGTCAATTCTTGGGATGACGTTCCAGTCAATGCTTTAAAGCTGGATTAAGAGTTATATTCGTTCCTTACGGTATGGAGAAAAAAAGAATTATTTCCTTGCCAAATAGAACATATTTTATTTGTGGGGACGCAACTGTATTCTGCGTTCTTCTTAATTTTTACTTTCTTTTACCAATTGCTATAGGGGCGCAAGCCACTGCGCCTCTACTGTCTTAGTTTCTATACCGCAACTCAATTGAATGAAGTAATTACAGCAGAATTCAGAAACCGCAGCTAGGAACTCAGAAGTAAAAAGGGCTTAGTGTCTCGGCTTTTAGACAAAGCGCGTTGTACTTCATGCACGAACAAGGTGCTGTATAAATCTCGTGTCCATCCCCCTCATTTCCCCTTACAAGAGGGGGGGGAAGACAGAGGAAAATTTTTATTTATTGTCCCATAAGTAGTTCATTATTTCTTTGGTGTACCTTACTCCGGGTTGCAAACCGCTATATTGCCACAAGCACAGCAGGTATATCAGAATATGAGCGAAGATTAGGTTAAAGAAATATTAAGAAAATAATATAATATTAGAAAAGCTTCAAATAAACTAATCTATTATGGAAAATAGATGTGTTTGTTGACTATTTAAGAGTTATCATCGGTACAAAAGATGAATTGAAAAAAAAACTTGTAAAAAACAAAGAAAGTTGAGTGAACTATCCAACAGTTTACACTGCTCTTCCAGGCTCTCCCATCCATTTGGTTGGCAAAACGGGACAAGCTGTTCAAATTTCAATTCATTCTCCTAGTCAGTATATCTGTGCCAACCGCGAGCAGATATTACCAGATTGGAAAAAACAGGTTTCTTTGTGGGTCGTGATTGTTTTACAGCAATCAGGATATGAATTAGTGGAAAGTACCCCGGAAATTGAGACAGAAAAAGAACGGTTGCGGGAAAAGTTTATGAGATTTGGTTGTGATGTTGCCTTTAATCTGCGCGATTGCAACTATTTAACAGACGTGATCGACCCCCGCACAGGCTATCCTTTGCTTTCGCGTCCGGGGAAAATTTTGCACGACGACACTGCAGCGGTGAAAGCTTTACTGCGCTACCCAGTCATTCAAAACAAATGCCGCGTGCTCATCCATCCCAGTTGGGGAATGGCAGTTTATCCCGGCATTTTGATCTCACAAGCTCCCCCATTCTTGATCGAATGGGTGATCAGGAGCATAGCTCCCTTGCATGGTTGGAAAATGAAGACTGAAGACTGAAAAATAATAAAGGATGAAGACTTCATAATTTTTTGTACTCTTGATACCATTGCACAAAAGAATTTATACCTTGCTCAAGGGGAGTACTGGGCTTAAATCCAACATCACGCATCAGGTCATCTACATCAGCATAAGTTGCGGGAACATCTCCCGGTTGCATCGGTAATAGGTTTTTCACTGCTTTCTTGCCAAGCGCCTTTTCAAGCACCTCAATAAACGTCATCAATTCCACAGGATTATTGTTACCGATGTTGTAAAGTTTGTAACGGGCATTGCTGTTCGCTGTGTTGGATTCAGGTGGTTTGAGCATCACGCGGAAGACGCCCTCAATGACATCGTCAATGTAGGTAAAATCTCGCTGCATTTTGCCGAAGTTGTAGACATCTATGGGTTTACCTTCTTCTATCGCTTTCACGAATTTGAAATAGGCCATGTCGGGTCTTCCCCAAGGACCATAAACTGTAAAAAAGCGCAGCCCGGTTGTCGGAATTTGGTAGAGATGACTATAAGTATGGGCAATCAATTCATTTGCTTTTTTGGTTGCAGCATACAGCGAAATCGGGTGGTCAACATGATCGCTGACGGCGAAGGGAACTTTGGTATTGATACCATAAACAGAACTTGAGGAAGCAAATACCAAGTGCTTGATTTGACTTTGGCGGCATGCTTCTAAAAGATTCACAAAGCCTGTAATATTGCTATCTAAGTAAGCCCAAGGGTTTTGCAAAGAGTAGCGCACGCCTGCTTGGGCAGCAAGGTGAACGACATAGTCAAAGGTGTACTCTTGAAAGAGTTGAGCAACCTCAAGGCGATCGCCATCGCCATCGCCGTCTGGGCGCGCCCCTTTGGGACGATCGCTCAACTCTAAAAACTGAAACGTAAACCCCGGCTGCGGGTGAAGCTGCGCCAAACGAGCTTTTTTGAGGTTGACATCGTAATAGTCATTCAAATTGTCAACGCCTATGACCTCGATTCCTTCTTGTAAAAGACGGTGTGCTAAGTGATAGCCAATAAATCCAGCAACGCCAGTAACCAGTACCCTCATCGTTAACACCACTCAAAAGTCCATAATAGACATCATATTCATTCACCGAAGTACGGGTGTGCTGTTTGTCGAAGGATAATCAATAACGCTATAGATCAATACCAAGTTGCGTTCCTACATCTTACCCTCTCTCCCTCCCTCTCTCGTATAAACTAACCCTTACGAGGTCGGCGCAATTTCTTAGAACGAATAGGTCCTAAAACTTGGTTGAGTGCGCGCAGCTGTTCAGCTGTCCCCATAGCGATCAGAACATCTCCCGACATAAATACCGTTTCAGCTGTAGGACCACCGATCAGTTCGCCATTAGAGCGGCGAATGGCGAGAACCAGCGCACCTGTTTGCGCTCGTAATTGTGCCTCCCCTAAAGTTTGACCGATAAAAGGACAAGCAGCAGCAGCTAGCAAAAATTCTTCCATGTACAGCTGTCGATCAGTACCAGAGATGATCCCGTCTACAAAGTCCATAACCTCGGGTCTCAGGGCTGCTGCTGCCATGCGTTTTCCGCCAGTGATGTAGGGAGAAATTACGGCATCTGCGCCGGCACGTTGTAATTTTTGCAAAGCTTCCTCTGTGCTGGAGCGGGCGATCGCCCTAATATTTGGATTAAGTGTTTTCGCTGATAAAACTACGTATAAATTTTCTGCATCTGAAGGAAGTGCCGCTACGATACAAATCGCCCGTTCAATGCCAACTTTGAATAAAGTTTCATCCAAAGTTGCATCTCCCTGGTATACTGTATAACCCTGAGATTGAGCCTGTTGTACAGATTCTAACCTGGAGTCAATGATTACAAAAGTCACGCCTTCTGCCCGAAATTCTATGGCAATTTGGCGACCTGTCCGGCTAAATCCACAGATGATATAATGCTCTGTTAAGGATTCCATTAAGCGCCTCTGTTGTCGTATTCTAATTCCTTGTTGAAAATAGCCTTCAATAACAGCTTCTGTAAATCTGTTGACAATGTAACCAATACTGATAACTCCCATCAAAATCAAGGCGATGGTAAACAATCTGCCTCGCGCTCCTAGGGGTTGGGTTTCACCGTAGCCAACAGTCGCCAAGGTGATGACGGTCATGTAAGCTGCGTCCTCCCAAGACCAATGCTCCACAAATCGATACCACAAAGTGCCAATGAGGAAAACACCAGCAAGGGCGATAATCCCCACCTTTAACTCTTGCTGGATACGTTGATATTTTTGCTCAAGTGTTGAGTACACAGTTTTTTCCCATGACCACTCGTTTGAGAATATCTGAGTGCTAGCTTAATATGAAGTTTGTAAGAAGATTTTTTTCCAGATTCTCATAGAAACCAGCAACTAACGGTAAGATGACAAGTTTTTAGGAGTTAAGTCAGTAGTGAGCATACAAACTCTGGTTGAACAAGCGACGATAGCGTCTAGCCCCTTTGAAACAGATAGTTTCAATCAAGTTGTCATGTCCACCTACGCACGGTTTCCTATTGCCCTAGAACGGGGCGCTGGATGCCGTGTTTGGGATACGCAGGGGCGGGAATATCTCGACTTTGTGGCTGGAATTGCCACTTGTACCTTGGGACACGCCCACCCTGCTTTGGTAGAAGCAGTGACACGGCAAATACAGAAGCTACACCACGTTTCTAATTTGTACTACATCCCTGAGCAGGGAGAGTTGGCAAAGTGGATAGTTCAACACTCCTGTGCTGAACGCGTATTCTTCTGCAACTCCGGGGCAGAAGCCAATGAAGCCGCAATTAAACTGGTGCGAAAATACGCACATACAGTGCTACAAATTGAAAAACCAATCATCTTAACGGCACGTGACAGTTTCCACGGAAGGACTTTGGCAACAATTACCGCTACAGCTCAACCGAAGTATCAAAAAAACTTTGAACCTTTGGTGCCTGGTTTCGACTATGTCCCTTACAACGATATTGGTGCGGTAGAAGCGGCGATTAGCGAACTCGATGAAGGCGATTACCGCGTGGCGGCAATTTTAATAGAACCATTGCAGGGCGAAGGCGGCGTACGACCCGGATATTGCCTACTTCCAAAAGTTGCGGCAGATTTGCAATGAAACTGGTGTTTTGCTCATTTTCGATGAAGTGCAAGTCGGTATGGGACGCAGCGGCAAGTTATGGGGTTACGAGTGTCTTGGCGTTGAGCCGGATATCTTTACCAGCGCGAAGGGCTTGGGCGGTGGTATCCCCATCGGAGCAATGATGTGCAAATCATTCTGCGATGTTTTCCAGCCAGGAGAGCATGCTAGTACCTTTGGCGGAAATCCTTTTGCATGTGGAGTTGCTCTCAGCGTTTGCCAAACTTTGGAACGGGAGAACATTTTGCAAAATGTACAGGATCGGGGTGAACAGTTGCGAGATGGTTTGCGGGCGATCGCCGCAAAATACCCCAATCACATCACCGAAGTACGCGGTTGGGGTCTGATCAACGGTATGGAGTTGAACCCAGATACCCAGTTAACAGCACCAGAGGTTGTCAAAGCTGGGATAGATGAGGGTTTATTGCTTGTTCCAGCTGGTCCCAAAGTTGTACGATTTGTGCCACCCTTGATTGTGACACAGGCAGAAGTAGAACAGGCGTTGCAAGCTGTTGACAAAGCAATGGCAGCTGTGACAAAAGAATGAACAAACAAGAAAGAAGAGAGAAGAATTTATTCTTTCTTCTTTCTTTCTTTTGGGGAATGATTAATTCAATTACGAATTAGAGAGCGTATCTGCCATTCTTTGCAGTTTTCTACCGACTTCTTCCATCGTGTAGAAGAACGTGAAAAACCGCAGTAACTCATCGATAGGATAATCTTGCATCTGTATTCCTTGCAAGTGATTGAATTGGTTTGTTGCATTCGTGAGTGCAACTTCTATCTCTGGTAAAGATAAATGGGATTTATGCGACTTAACAGTATGTGCCAAGACGAGCATCGCACTTCTGGTTTCCTGTGCTAGTTGGGTAAGTTCGGGTGAGAGCATCTGCCAGAAGGTATCCTGTTGCCGGACAATTACAGTATGTTCCATGGTCAGGATATGCTCCCAAATCCTTCGGATTAAGAACTCCCAAGCTTCATTTACCTGCTTTTCTGGTGATTCGCGAGTTTGTCCCTGTCTGACTTCCTTCCATAGCCCCCGCCCTTTCTGTAGTGAACTAATAATCGTGGCTTTTATCGCCTCCGCTTTCGGGCGCTCATAGTTTGCTGTCAACGCACCATCCACAACCAATCCGTAAAACTGCTCCAAACTCACCAACGTTTGCGACAAACAACGCCTTAGTTCTGAACCAGCAGAGGCGGGAAAGACGAAGTTGTTGACCAACAGTGCTACACCAATGCCCAACAGAGTTTCTAGAAATCTACCCCAAGCATACAGCCAGGGAGACTGGTTGTGAGTCAAAATTACAATTGCCGACACATACCCCGCTAACTTTGCAGCCTCATTAAATTTCCAGTAGTTGGCAAGAAAGATAGTCAGGAACACACTGATTCCCAACGACCAGGGATTGTTACCTAGGGTAGCGCTAAAGATTGCGCCACCAATGGCACCAATCACTGTTCCAATCAACCGTTGAATCCCCAGTGCCAAAGTACTGCCATGCGTCGATGACATCACGATAATGGCTGCTATGACTGCGTAGAAAGGATACTCCCATTGCAACCACTGAGCAATGATCAAAGAGATTGCAGATGCTAGTCCCATTTTTAGTGCCATCTTGGCTAGCATCCCATTGGCAGAACAAGCCCAATTGTTCAATGCTGTGATGATTGTTTGCTTGGGCAATTTCTGCTGACTTGTAGTTTGGCTATCCGGAGAGGGAAGAGTGTTATTGGGTTTTACCATATCTACAAGCTAAAAGAAGGAGTTAGGAAATCCAACACAGACTAATACCACATGGTTTTTGACCATTAGTATTTTATGCTGGTTTTCAAATCTCCACAGGATGTTGCCCGTAAAATGGTAATGCTTTTGACCAGTTAGGAGGCTGCCCTCGTTGCCAGTCTAAATGTGCTACTTGCAACACGTTTGTCACTGTCGCTGCTAATCCGGATTTTGCTTCAATAAGTTGATAATCTGTGTTCCAGCTTGCTAATTTTTCCTGCCATGCTTCTGGTGTTATCACAGTATCTGGTAGTAAAACGTTAAGTTCAGATTGTGCCACCCTTGATTATGACACAGGCAGAAGTAGAACAGGCATTGCAAGCTGTTGACAAGGCAATGGCGACTGTCGTGGCGTAAGTCATCTAAAGAAGATATGAGGTTGGGAATTGTTATATGCTGTTTGACCCGAAACGTTACCCGAACCAGCGAAGAACAATACCTTACCTGTTCTTCCTACAGCAGCATGAATAGGATTAATCGCAATTTGAGACGATATTTGCCAGGGCATATTGATGAATTTTCCCGTTAGTTAAAAAATGAGGATAGTAAAGTTGAGACTTATTAGCTTCATTTCAAGCCATTGCGTCTCGCAGCAATAGTTGGCATTTGTCACCAAAGTTGCAAGGACTTCCTGTAAACACTAAGTTTTAATAACTACCAACTTGAGTTGTAAAAGGAAGCCTATCTTCAGCAGGATCAGTTTTACTTCTTGAAACTGGCAGATTGCATCACCCTTTGCCAAAGCGGATGAGTCAAAAGTAGACTATTACTTTATACCGAGCTGTCTTGCTAAATTATCAAGATTTGATGAAATCTATGTAAATTCAACGATGAAAATAAAAAACAGTTGGCAGGCGGTCTTGCTAAATTATCAAGATTTGATTAAATCTAAGTGAATTCAACGATAAAAATACAAAAACAGTTGATAGCCTCTGTTTTACTTTGAACATAACAAAAGCGCAGCAACATTATTCAATCCTCTAGCTTTTTGCTATAAAGCCTTAATTTATAATGTCTTCATTTTTCCACTGTGAAGACTCCTCATAAGCAAGGCAAACCCATCTCATACCAATTTCAAAAATCTTTACAATACACAAAAAGGCTGTAAGGGCGCAAGGCTTTGCGCCCCTAAGCAAGTATCTGTCGCATTGTGTGTCAAAATCGGGATAACTTTTGCAATCAGATGAGGCATCGTTTTCACATCTCGACAGGATGTTGCCCATAAAATGGTAATGCTTCTGACCAGTTAGGACGCTGCCCTCGTTGCCAATCTAGATATGCTAGTTGCAACACGCTTGTTACTGTCGCTGCTAATCCAGATTTTGCTTCAATAAGTTGATAATCCGTATTCCAGCTAGCTAATTTTTCCTGCCATGCTTCTGGTGTCATCACAGTATCTGGTAGTAAAACCTTAAGTTCAGAAGTATCTGGTGTAAGTTGATAAATAGCCCCGAAGACTTGACCTCGTTGGGCGGGCATTTGTACGGCTATAACTTGATTCACGCTTTTTTCCTCCCCTTTATAACCAGGGCTAGAGGGGATTTGTGACCACGCCACAGCTGCCAAAGTAGAAATGGCAAATACAGGAATGCCTAGCTGTTGCCCCAAAGTACGGGCGGTAACAACTCCAATGCGAGTTCCAGTAAAACCTCCTGGTCCCTTTGCTACGGCAATAAACGCCAAGTCTGCCCAAGTTTGCGGTTTAATAAATTCAACTAAATATTGATGCAAATGACTCGATAGTTCACGATCTAAATCCCAAACTTTAGAACGGGTTTCGCCGGCAAAGTTACTGATTGCCAAACCCAATTCACGAGTTGTGGTGTGTAGTCCTAGTGCGTATTGCGTTGGTTGGAGATGTTTTAATTCAGTGGTCAAAGCTATTTTTAATATTAGTTTTTTTATAACGTCTTGTATTTTAAAGCATCTTTCTGCGTTAAATTAAACATAAAAATAATCACGACTACCACACTAAACAGCAGTAGCCGCGTTTAACACACACAACACAACTCATTATCAAGTTGGCACCAACTCACCAGGACGTAATTTCGACCACTTACCCATTTCGCGCTTAAAGCTGAGACAACCTACAACATCCCATTCCATTTCAATCACATCATCGTGTGTGCGGATGTTGACATTGATGGAGGGTTCATTCGGCTCAAAATTTGGCGTTTCGGTCAAGTGGGGTTGTTGGTGCTGCGTTTCTACCGCATGGTAGGTTATGCAGCGGTCTACATAGTGGCAATTTACACAAACACACATAATTCAACCAACTCCGGGGACCTTTATTGATAATCTAGCTTAAGCGCCATTGTTATTCACTAGTCGCTGGGTTTATTTTTATTACGATGGACTGTTCAGTTTTATGTTTTCGCCAGAAAATTGGCCTTTTAGTTTGGAATTATTGCCACAACCCGCTTACATGGTGGGTGGTGCTGTGCGGGATGCGATTTTAGGAAAGACTCGCGAGTACCTGGATCTGGATTTTGTTCTACCATCTGATGCGGTGAAGGTAGCCCGCAAAATAGCGACACATTACAAAGCTGGTTTTGTGTTATTAGATCCACAACGACAAATTGCTCGTGTTGTGTTTCCCCACGCTACAGCAGATTTTGCACAAGCTGAAGCCAATAGCTTAGAAACAGACTTGCATAGGCGGGATTTCACAGTAAATGCCATAGCATACAATCCCCACACTCAAGAAATTATTGATCCCTTGCAAGGCTCTATTGATCTGCAACAGCGTCTTTTGCGAATGATATCACCTGCTAACTTGGAAGACGACCCCTTGCGGTTAATGCGGGCATATCGCCAAGCTGCACAACTCGGTTTTACAATTGAGCCAGAGACTCAGGCAGCAATTCGCTCTTTAGCATCACACATCACAAAAGTTGCCCCTGAAAGAGTGCGGGTAGAATTAGGGTATATGCTGGCAAATGCTCAAGGGAGTTCCTGGATTGCAAGTGCTTGGGAAGATGGTTTAATCACTCCTTTCTTTAAATACGCCACAAAAGAAAGTGTGAGTTTACTGGCGGTGGTTGACTCTTCTGCTTCTCAACTCACCGAAATTTGGCAGCAATTTGGGGTGGAACTTGCCCAATATGTACGCGATACCGTCAAAACCACTTGGTTGGCAATAGCTAAACTTGCAACTCTAGTCAACCCGGAACCAGAAACAGCCCAAATAGAGTTGATGGAACTCACCTATAGCCGTGCAGAAATAAAAGCGGTAACTACCGTTTTAAGGTTGTTACCGCAACTGAAAACACCCCTGATGTCTTTGCGAGAACAATATTTTTTATTTCAAGAAGCGGGATTTGTCTTTCCAGCGATCGCCACTTTAGCAGTCGCACACACCATATCAGTAGAGGCAAGATCTGACGACAAGCCTCTAGATATGTACGCACCCTTAATTACCCGCTACCTTAACCCTGATGATCTGGTTGCTCATCCCACAGCATTACTTAGTGGGGAAGCTCTTATGTTAGCACTGAACATTCCTGCTTCGCCACTAGTCGGTCAACTCCTTAAAGAAATTACCGTGGCGCAGATTGAGGGGAAGGTTTCCACACAAGAACAAGCGATAGAGTTTGCAGCTGGTTTGTTAGGGATTAGAGATTAGGGATTAGAGATTAGGGATTAGAGATTAGGGTAAGGTGCGAGTATTGCCCAGTCCCGAATCCATGGAATAGCGCGGACTGTTGCAATCCCCGTTCTCAATTCCTCCCAGTCCCCAATCCAAGCGTCCCTGATCCCCAGTCCCCGTGAACTACCGATACAGCGGTGATTTATCTATTCCTCCAACGTGATTAAGAGGCCAAAAGCGAATGACAGCACGTCCGATAACGTTCTCGCGGGGAACAACACCCCAGCAGCGGCTATCATAGCTACTGTTACGGTTATCTCCTAATACTAAGTATGAATTAGCTGGTATGGTGACCGGTTGCGATAGGAAAGGTGGTTGCTGACCTGATGTGCAAACATCAATAGCTGTACGCTGCCCAGTTGCTAGGTACTTGTTTTCTGGCAAGGCTTTGTTATCGATATAAACTTTGCCATTCCTCAGTTCTACCTTTTCTCCTGGTAAGGCAATCACACGCTTAATAAAAGCATCTTGATATTGTTCTTTTTGTAACTCTTCCGTAGGTGAAAAAACTACAATATCGCCTCGCTGCGGGTTAGAAAATTTATAACTTAATTTATCGACAATAATCTTGTCTGCCTCCCATTGGTTTGGAGTACCGTGTAGGGTTGGTTCCATCGAACCAGAGGGAATCCAACGCGCTTCAGCAACAAAGGTGCGAATTCCTAGGGCTAGGACGATGCTTAATACAACCGTCCTACTGAGTTCTGCAAGCCAAGAAGAATTACTGGGTTGTGGGTGGGGAGAGTTGTTATCAGACACTTGATTTTGCATGAAATTACAAAAGTAATGGCAATAGAAGCAGGTGATTCACTTGCCCAAGCAGGGATGCTGTATTTTTATCTTAACTTTCTTAACTTTACAATCAAGCTGTTGAGGTTGTGTAGCCATCTTGACAGGGTTCTCGGTTAGTTAAGAAGAATAAACTTTCTTGTAACAAACAACACAAAGGCTCCTTTGAAGAGTTCAACTAAGTTTAACCTATAAGGATAATTATGTGTTACGCTCAGCTATTGTTTTAACGCAGTTGACCGCATGTCATCTCCTACGAGTTTGCTGATTCGTCGCGCTCGCATAATTCTACCCAATGGTGAATCACTCCTTGGGGATGTGCTGACGCGCGATCGCACGATAGTTCAAGTTGCACCAGAAATTTCCGCTGCAACGCCTACCAAAGAAATTGACGCACAAGGGTTAACTTTGTTGCCAGGCGTAATTGATCCACAAGTCCACTTCCGGGAACCAGGACTGGAACACAAGGAAGATTTATTTACCGCTAGTTGCGCTTGTGCCAAAGGGGGAGTCACCTCATTTTTGGAAATGCCCAATACGCGACCTACAACCACAACCCAGCAAGCTCTTGATGACAAGCTACAACGAGCATCACAAAAGAGCTTGGTGAATTATGGCTTTTTTATCGGGGCAACGGCAGAAAATTTGCCTGATTTACTTCAGGCAAAGCCAACTTGTGGGATCAAAATTTTCATGGGTTCAATGCATGGACAGTTGCTGGTTGACCAAGACGCTGCACTAGAAGCTATATTTTCTAAAGGCGAGCGTTTGATTGCCGTTCACGCTGAAGACCAAACGAGAATTAATGAACGCCGCAAGGAATTCGCTGGAATTCATGATCCTGCAGTTCATTCCCAAATTCAAGATAATCAAGCAGCGCTTCTGGCAACTCAACAGGCATTAAGACTTTCTAAAAAATACCAACGTCGTTTGCATATTCTGCATATGTCAACGGCAGAAGAAGCAGACTTACTGCGTCAGGATAAACCAAGTTGGGTGACAGCAGAGGTGACGCCTCAGCATTTACTTCTTAATACCAGCGCGTATGAGAAGATTGGCACTTTAGCGCAGATGAATCCACCATTGCGATCGCCCCACGATAACGAAGTTTTGTGGCAAGCTTTGCGTGATGGCGTGATTGACTTCATCGCCACAGATCACGCGCCGCACACTTTGGAAGAAAAAGCTCAAGAGTACCCAAACACTCCTTCTGGGATGCCTGGTGTAGAAACTTCGCTGCCTTTGATGTTAACAGCTGCAATGCAGGGAAAATGTAGTGTTGCTCAAGTGACTCATTGGATGTCACAAGCCGTAGCTCAAGCATATGGTATCCCAAATAAGGGGGCGATCGCTCCTGGTTATGATGCCGATTTAGTGCTTGTTGATTTGAATACCTATCGCCCTGTGTTACGCGAGGAATTGTTGACTAAGTGTCGTTGGAGTCCTTTTGAAGGTTGGAACCTCACTGGATGGCCTGTGATCACTATAGTAGGTGGTCAGATTGTGTATGAAAAAGGAAAAGTACATACACACGTCCGGGGCCAAGCTTTAACTTTTAGTCATTAGTCAAGCCACTGGGCTTCGCTTGGTGCAGTCAACAATCCAGAATCGGGACGAGAGGCAGGCAAGATGTCTGCCTCCACAAGAGGTAGCTGGATACTTTTTTATTGGCAAGTCCTTAACAGGGATCAGCAATTTCGCGGAATTCAGTTAAAAATTGCGCTGGGTGATTCATCTTGGGGAAACGCCACTGAGTAAGCCTTTGCAGCCACAAGTGTCAGCTTTTGAACGTATTGAGTAGAGGTTTCTTTACTCAATACGTTTTTATTTTATACAAACTTCATAAAGTGCTTAGTAAATCTACGTATATATTTGCTTACATAGGTAAGGGAGCTAGCAAATATCAATGCTGGAATTATCTCCTGTTAAAAAATTTTGCCAGTGAGGTTTGGTAATTAAGATGACAATCTTAGTTAATCTAAGTGATGAGCGTGGTAGTGGTAGATTTGACACTCCCACGGCTAACACATTCGGATTCTTGGCTGCTTGAATCCACTTATACGATTTTGGATTTTAGATTTTGGATTGTGTTCACAAAGTAGCATCTCGTAAGTCCTAAAGGACGTGCCCTCTCGGTGCGCAGCGTCTGGTAACAGGAGAAGATAAACAGTTTTTGGTAATTGCTTTTAGCGCTTCCGAAAGCCGCAATCATGTTTCAATTGGTATCACCATGCTGTAGTTGGCGATAGTTCTCGACAACAAGCATTTTGCTTTATTACCAAACCTGTTACCGTGCGCCCCACGCTAGGGAACGAATTACATTTGTATCGAGGCTATTTCTTCGCTTATGGTGCAATTATGCGGCGTAATTTCAGCTTGACGAGTGCCTTCATCTGCATAAGTCAAGCGCACATCAAGATAACTATCTGGTTTGTAGGGCATACGTTCTGCCCACTCAATTGCCACAATTCCTGGTGTGATCTCAACACCTTCCCAGTAGGTTTCTAGGTTTAAGGCGGCGACTTGTTTTGGTTCCAAACGATATAAATCGAGGTGGTAAAGGGGAAGGCGTCCTTCCATGTACTCGTTAATAAGGGTGAAAGTTGGGCTAACAATTGGATCGGTGATACCTAAACCTTCCCCTATAGCTTGCACCAAAGTCGTTTTGCCAGCACCTAAATCACCTTGAAGTAAAATAACATTGCCAGCATTCAGCGATTGACCCAGAGTAATTCCAAGCTTTTGCGTCGCGGCTGCATCTGCCAAAAAAATTTTGCTCATTACTCATATTATTAGGCAATAGTCAAGAGTTTTCTGCTTGTTCTGTATATCCTCACTTTCCATGATGAGCTCCACTATACCACCGCCACAACACTCGCGCCAGTCGTTGGGGGTTGTGACGCACGCAGCCTGTTTCATCTTCATGCATGACATTAGCGAGAACAATCCGCCGCCCCAACTGGGCTATGGCTTCTCGATCCAGGAAAACAGGATGCGATTGTTGTTGGGCGTAGCGGATAAGTGCGCGGGGACTAGGAGATTTTTTATGTACCAGTACAGCATTAAATAGGGGTCTGCCGCAAGCAAGATCAATCGCCCGGATGTGGTCAGCAACGGTGTATCCCTGAGTTTCTCCAGGCTGTGTCATGATGTTGCATACGTAGATACGCGGTGCTTCCGAGGCGGCGATCGCATCAGCAATTTCTGGTACCAGCAAATTAGGAATGACACTGGTATAAAGGCTGCCAGGACCCATGATGATGTAATCGGCTTCTTTAATTGCCTTAATGGCGGCTGGCAAGCCGGGAGGATTTTCCGGAATGCAGCCAATCTTGACAATACTACCACCGGCTTCGGTAATTTTAGATTCTCCTTGTATGCGGCGACCATCGGATAACTCAGCCCAAAGGCGCACATCGCTGAGAGTTGCTGGCAGAACTTGTCCCCGGATGGCTAGGACTTTGGAACTGGCGGCGACACCTCTTTCCAAATCGCCAGTAATATCACTCATCGCCGTCAAAAACAAATTGCCAAAACTATGACCTAGCAACCCCTCTCCAGCCTTAAAGCGGTACTGGAACAGTTCTGTCAATAGCTTTTCTTCATCAGCCAGTGCAGCCAAACAATTGCGAATATCTCCAGGTGGGAGGACGCCAAATTCCTGGCGTAACCGCCCTGAAGAACCGCCATCGTCAGCTACAGTGACAATGGCGGTAATATTGGCGCTATAAACTTTCAAGCCTCTAAGCAATGTGGAAAGTCCCGTACCACCACCAATTGCGACAATTTTTGGTCCCCGGTGCAATCGGCGATGCGCCATGAGGACATCAATAAGTTCCTCATCGCCTTCTGATCGCAGTACCTGAGTAATTGAACTGACTGTCCGAGTTTGTCCCCATAAAAGCAACAGCAAGCCGCCCAGTACCACCAAAGGTCCGCTGATGTAGTACGGTACAATGTCTGTGATGAATCCCAGAATGCCCCTCAAAAACTTAATTGCCCAAAAAATTGGCGTTAGCCTAATCCAGATAGCAAATCCCAGACTTGCTAAAATTACACCTCCAACACTAATTAGCAACCATCGTTTCACCGATAGCCCAGGAGATAACCACTTGAACCACTGGTTAACTCGATGGGAAGTGCGACGACGTGACTGCTTTTGCAAGGCGTTGAGGGCTTGTCTGAGAAAACCGATTGACATACCTGATCCAGAGCAGTGCTACTAACAATGATTAACAGAAAATGTACACTACCTGGTTTAAACCCAAGAAGTGTGGAATTATTACATTTTTCAATCTCATTAGACCAAAAGTGCGTAGTCTAAGTTGCCAGTATGCCGAGTGATTACGCCTTTTGGTCAACACAAACAAAAAATCAATGGAACAGCGAATTTTAGGAATAGATCCAGGACTGGCAATTTTAGGATTTGGGGCGATCATATGCCAAAAAAATCAAAACAGCGTGCAACATGATTCAGTAAACCTACTAGATTTTGGTGTCATCAATACGCCGGCTGGCACGGAAATTGGACAGCGGCTGTGTACCTTATACGACGATTTGCACACCCTGATCAAAGAGTTTCAACCTGAGTTGGTAGCAATTGAAAAACTCTTCTTCTATCGTATGTCAAATATTATCCTCGTGGCTCAAGCTCGGGGAGTCGTCATGTTGGTATTGGGGCAGCATAACTTACCGACTGTAGAATTTACCCCTGCCCAAATTAAACAAGCGTTAACGGGATATGGTAATGCTGACAAACAGGAAGTCCAGCAAGCAGTGGCGCGGGAATTGAATTTGGATACCATACCTAAGCCAGATGACGCGGCGGATGCATTGGCGGTGGCGTTGACAGCGTGGTTTCAGATTTAGGTTTTTGACATACTCCGAGCGCCTGAAGGCATGGGGATTCTAGGCTCAAGCAGTGATTGCAGCTCTTAACTGTCTAACATCACCTAAAGAAAGCGTTTTTGTTGCCCCAACTGCACAAATATTCGCGCGCTGCGTTCTCGTCTCTGTCGTTTACTGTATGGCAGGACGGATAACGCCATCTCCGTGCCCGAAGCGCTTTTCTTGTGCTAACGTGCAACAAGAGCATCGATAATGAATATCGAACAAATCTTTGGACTTATCGCTTAAGGCAACGAGATTGACACAGAGCGTTTTTGACATCCTCACCGCCCTAAAAGTGCGGTGATTCCTCACCACGTCAGCAACATACTACAAGCAGGAAAACTGATCGCTGAATGGGGTTGACGCTTCAATGAGAACAGCCTGGAACCAGGTCTTACACTCTCTCCACGTCCGTTTTAAGTCTCGGAATGCCCGGACGCGACTAACCGACTACAAACCATTGAATGCGTGACTTTTTCCTCTGGGGTGGATTTATGTTTACTACCATTGCCCGTTGGTTTTTCTCTACGCCTGCTCTCATCGTAGCTGTTTCAACGCGTCTTGAGCCTAGAGGGGGATTGTTAACTCCAAGTGTATTTTACCACAAAGCCGTCAAACGAAGGACGGGGCTTGTATCCCATTAATTTCGGTCACTGAGAAGTTTTGGCGACACAACCTACTACTTTGGGGAACACAATAAAGTCTAGACTATTAAGAACCCTTAGACGAATAGGATGCGTCATGCCGACCTATCGATCCAAAACCTCGACCCAAGGACGCAATATGGCCGGTGCCCGCGCGCTCTGGCGCGCCACCGGAATGCAGACCGCGGATTTCGAGAAGCCCATCATTGCGATCGCCAACTCCTTTACCCAATTCGTACCCGGTCACGTTCACCTGAAGGATCTGGGTCAATTGGTGTGCCGTGAAATTGAAGCCGCGGGTGGGGTTGCCAAGGAATTCAACACCATCGCCGTGGACGATGGCATCGCCATGGGTCATGACGGGATGCTCTACAGTCTGCCCTCGCGCGAGATCATCGCTGATTCGGTCGAGTACATGGTCAACGCCCATTGTGCCGACGCCCTGGTCTGCATTTCCAACTGTGACAAGATCACCCCCGGTATGTTGATGGCAGCCCTGCGTCTCAACATTCCCGCCGTATTCGTCTCCGGCGGTCCCATGGAAGCTGGCAAGACGAAGCTCTCGGACCACAAACTGGACTTGGTGGACGCCATGGTGGCTGCCGCGAACGACAGTATCAGCGACGAGGTTGTCGAAGAGTATGAGCGTTCCGCCTGCCCAACCTGTGGTTCCTGCTCGGGCATGTTCACCGCCAACTCCATGAACTGTCTCACCGAAGCCATCGGCCTCGCCTTACCAGGCAACGGCACCGTGCTCGCAACCCATTTCGACCGGAAGGATTTGTTCCTCAACGCCGCGCGCACCATCGTCAGCATTACCCGCCGCTACTACAGCAGGACGATGAATCGGTACTGCCCCGCTCTGTTGCTAGTTTCAAAGCGTTCGAGAATGCCATGATGCTGGACATCGCCATGGGCGGATCCACCAACACTATTCTGCACTTGCTGGCCGCCGCCCATGAAGCCGATGTTGATTTCACCTTGACCGACATCGATCGCCTCTCGCGCCAAGTTCCACAACTCTGCAAGGTGGCACCGAACACACCCAAGTATCATATCGAGGATGTCCACCGGGCTGGCGGCATCCCCAGCATTCTCGGCGAGCTCGATCGGGCTGGTCTGCTCCACACGGACTTGCCGACGGTTCACAGTAAGACGCTGAAAGAAGCGCTCGATCGCTGGGATGTCATGCGTACCGATGACGAAGCCGTCCATACCTTCTTTAAGGCTGGCCCTGCGGGTATTCCAACTCAGCAAGCGTTCAGTCAATCGACCCGTTGGCCCTCACTGGACCTGGATCGGGAAAACGGCTGTATCCGCAGCATCGAAAACGCCTACAGCACCGAGGGCGGACTGGCTGTGCTATACGGCAACTTGGCTGAGCGCGGTTGTATTGTTAAGACGGCAGGCGTAGACGAAAGCATTCATGTGTTTGAAGGCAAGGCGCGCATTTATGAAAGTCAGGATGCCGCTGTCAAAGGAATTCTCAGCGATGAAGTGGAAGCGGGCGACGTGGTGATCATTCGCTATGAAGGTCCGCGCGGTGGACCTGGCATGCAGGAAATGCTCTATCCGACCAGTTACCTTAAATCCAAGGGTCTGGGCAAGGTTTGTGCATTATTGACCGACGGTCGCTTCTCAGGCGGGACTTCGGGACTCTCGATTGGTCATGCCTCTCCGGAGGCGGCGGCGGGCGGCAACATTGCTCTGGTCAAGGACGGCGATCGCATCCGGATCGACATCCCCAATCGCAGCATCAATGTGGAGCTATCGGCGGAGGAATTAGCCAACCGTCGTGTTGCCATGGAAGCGAAGGGCAAAGATGCCTGGAAGCCTGCGCAGCCCCGGCAGCGTCGGGTGACAGCGGCGCTCAAGGCTTATGCACTGCTGGCAACTAGCGCGGATCAAGGCGCGGTACGAAACCTGGAAGTGCTCGAGTAGAGACACAAAAACAGGGGTTGTGTCGCAAAAACAGGTTAATGGTAAGGTGGGAAAGCCTATCCTTGCCTCCCCACCCTCCTAGCGTCTTGAAGAGAAGACGTTGGCGCAGCCATCGCTTGTTTTTTCTACTTTCTTCTTATGCACTTATTGTCTTTCCTGTCAATGCGTAAGTTCTACATCTGATGATTTTACTCTGATGATTTTACTCAAAGCGCAAGGCTATTTTACAATTTGCCCTCACGACTTCTAGTTTAATAAAGAACTGTATTGTTTATTGAGTTTAATTGAAGGAGCATGACTGACTGCCTCGATGCATTTGAGCCTTTTGAGAGCCTTGTTATGTTTTGCTGTTGCTCCTTGTTTTGCATAGAGAGCAGCTGCCTCCCAATTATCTTTAATTGCTCCTTGCTTGTCTCTTAACTCGCAGCGAGCAATAGCGCGAATCATGTAGGCATCAGCCAAGTCAGGAACGAGACGAATAACTTGTGTATAATCTTCGATTGCTGCCTCATAATCTTTTAGGAAATAGTGGGCATCACCACGTCCTATGTATGCATCAGTATAGTTTGGATCAATTTGAATAGCTTGATTGTAGTCTTTAACTGCTCCTAGATATTGCCCGTTTCCGCTTTTTTTCTTTCCCTGATTAAAGAAGTTTTTTGCCTGATTTTGTTGAGAGTAGCTTTTTTCACTTTTTTGCTCTCCCTGATTAAAGAAGCTTTCTGCCGGATTTTTTGCGGAAAAGTTATAAAATCCCAATGCAGTAACTGCCAAAACACCAGCCGCAATAGGAACTGAGCGAGTGGATATGTTTGGAAATCGAAGAATTCTCTGAAAGAATTGGTGATAAATTAAACTGTTAATAGGTGCAAAAATTGCAGCTTGTTCTGCTATATTAAACTGTCTATGCCTTTGCTCTTGTTCCTCCTCAACTACTTCTCTAATACCTTGAGCAATATTTAGAAATGCTTCATCCTGATTTCTCCAAACTCTGCGATTAGTTACAGGTTCACCATTGCTTGGTAAATACTGTAGGTCTTTGAACGGTGTAGCCTCCCAGTGATCAATTTGGCGGAGTTTAACAGGGACAACACGGGCTTTTTCAGCATTGTACAGTTTCATAGCCCGCCTTCCAATTTCCCAGCCATCATCCAAATCCATAAAATCTGGACTAACTAGCAGAACAATCACATGAGATGTATTCAGGTATCGGTAATTTTCCTGCTTCGAGTTTCTTCCTGCTACTGATTGACATTTATACCAATCTATCTCCACTCCCTTCTGTTGTTTCAAACTACTAAGGTGTGTGTCTAGTTTTTCCCGCAGTCTTTCATCTTTGTAGGAGTAGTAAACAGAAATTTTCAAAGTTCTGGTAAATATCGAAAAGAAAGACATAAATGACAATTTACTTAAACTGCATCTCTGAATAAGTTATTAGTCTTAACTGCTTTAATGGTCAAAATTTCTAAATTTGCATTTAAGGTAATTCGCCCGATAGTTTGCCAATTTCTTCTGCAAATTCTTCAGCAATGGTAACGAAAGCTTCATTTTGGCTTTTCCAATATCTTCTATCAGTTACAAACTTGCCATTCTTAGGTAAAGGCTGGAGATCACCAAGCTGAAACCCACCAATTTTAAAGCTTTGCCAGCCGGCAATTGAACTGAGGAGTACAGGAATAACCAGAGTTCCTTCGTCTTCTCGTCTTTCCATTGCTCGCTTAACCTCATAGTTAAGGTGGTAAACCGAAGAAAGAAAATTCCGACTAATAAGTAGGAGAATTATAGGGGCTGAGTTCAGATGCTGATCAATCTCAATCTTCTTATTTTTTCCTGGTGCAATTTTACTTTCATACCAAATTTTAATAATACTTTGTGACTCCAAAATACTTAAAGACTTTTCTAGTTCCTTTCGCAGTGGTTCATCATTTGAAGAGTAAGATAAGAAAACTTCCATCTTCTCTACATTTGCTTGTTTCCAGTTCTCAGATGCTAGTAAATCTTGCGGCTGCGTGTAGTTTACTTGAGTTTGGGTTTCCTGCTTTATATTAGATGTACTACTAGTAAATTGCGGCTCGGCAACACTATCGGCAAAAAATGGAGGAGTTGTATTTGCGTTTTCCGTCCACAACTGGTTTTTGCTCAGCAGTTTTGGAGTTAAAGACTCTGGAATACCTGCGGCTCGGATGACTCTACAGCCTAGTTTATGGGCATATTCAACAGATTTTCCCGCTCCCAAAGCATCGTAAAAACCAACGGCAAATTCAATTGCCGCCTTATCGCCTATTTCTTTGCTCATGCCAATGACGTAATCAATATGTTGCGCGATCGCCTTCGCTTGAATCTCCGAAAAACAAGCATTGAGTAATACACACTTTACGTGTTCTGCAAACAACTCAAACAATCCAGCTAGCGCCTCTGCATCTACTAACTTTTCTTGCCCTATTTCATCCTCAAATACCAAACCCTTTTGTCCAGATCCATGTCCTGAAAAATGGACAATCTGTGGCTGGAAGTACATGATTTCTCGATGAATATCTCTGTAGCGCACTGCTGCTGCCAATTCAATTTTAAATTGGTCGCGTCCTTTTGATTGTCTTAATCCATTCTTTATTTCGCGCAACTCTTCGTCTAAACGCAGTCTGCTTGTACCTTTCGGATTCGCTGCCAAAATCAAGATTGTGTTGACTGGAGTTCCACTATTCATCTAAAGACTTTATCGTAGATACGATTTAGCACTGAAATTTTCAGTTAATTTTTCTTGTGTCGATCTGACTTGGTAGATATCAAGTCACTCAAAGCCACGGAGAAATCTAAATCCTGGATATTACATATAATTACATACAGCAAGCCGCAAATTCCAGAGGAACAGCAACTCAAAAACTTTCCATTTGATCTTCTCAAGTCAATTTTCTTTACAGCTATTTTCAGTTAATTGAACCACAGATTTTTGTAGGGGCACGGCACAGAACAGCCCCTAAAGCGTGGTTTATTTACTTGAAAAGCGCTGTAAGTGAGTGACATAAGCTGCTACTGTAAAATATTTGTCAAATAAAACAGCCTTGGCTCACCCATCACCGTCAACTGTTCCCTAAAGGTTCCACCACTACCCTCTTCTCAACCTCATCCACCTTAACCCGCGCCAACCCAAATTGCTCAATCACCCAAGCATTCGTCGTCAAGTGCGTACTCACCTCAGGCACTCGGTACTCACTCCTCGTTGATGCCAAAGCCGCTGGCAATAATAACTGATCCGCCAAATGTTCATCTACGGGTGCGCCTGTTTGATGAAACTTCAACAGTTCCTCGCAAGCCATATCTGCTACTTTGTCTGCTGGCAAACCAATGCGCCCTAACGCACCAAACCCAGCTAAGCTATTCTCGTACTCAGCAGTGAGAAACAAACCCGCCCCTGGTGCCACACCTTTTGCTCGCAATGGCTGCACAGATGGTTTCAATTGGGCTTCACGCAACACATTCTCAGCACGACTCGCCATCCTCTGGGGAATGTGAGAAGGTAATTCCGTGACGACTGCTAACCCCCGCACCTGTTGCAAGTCGCCGCGTTCCACCAAGTTGATCCCGCTAATGCTACCACCACTTATTAACAACTGCACTTCTCCACCACCTTGGGGATACCACCCCCAAGCCTTCAGTTCCACCTCAACTTGCACACCCATGCGTTGCACAGTTGGTAAATAAACTTCTTGAATGTAAGTTATGGAAGGGCTGTGGGTGACGTGAGTTCCGCCCCGCAGCGTCACTGTAGAGACGTTGCATGCAACGTCTCTACATCCTGTTGCGAGTACCAAAGGCAAGAGAACAGTCTGCAACACTAAACCCACAGCACCAGCAGAACCGCCTTCCCGCGCTTCGCTGACATCAAAGGTATAATTTCCCGCTTGTACAGCACTACCAGGAATAAACTCCAGCGCCGTTGAACCCAAAGCATCCCCTTGCACTTTGGCGTTACAAATTGCTGCGGTGGCGCGAACCGCTGTCAAGTGTTGTGCTGCTAGTCCAGGTTTTGGGCGTCCGGCGCGGATGTTCCCGATCCGTATTGGGTGACCAGTAATAGCAGCTAGACTTAGGGAGGTACGGAGAATTTGCCCGCCTCCTTCTCCGTAGGAACCGTCAATGTGAATCATGGACAATTTGAGATTTTGTATTTTAAATTTTGGATTGTCCCCACGATTTTTGAATCAAACCACAGATGGACACAGATAAATCTTCATCGGTGTTTATCTGTGGTTTGTTAATTGTGTACCTGCTGCGGAGGAGTTTCACGCTTCGCTTCGCGTACCCGTAGGGGATATTTTAAATTCCAGTACCTTGCTCTTGCCAGGATTCATTAACCCATAGGGGTCAACCATTTCCTTAAACTTCAATTGCTCGGGATCAATCACTTTTCTCCCACCGTCTTCAATAATATATGTGTGGGGATTGGCAATAAACACACCGCGCTCTTCGTGATAGCGGATAATTTCATTGAGGCGTTCTTCTGTAGAGTAGCGCACAAGTTGCAAAGCTGCAGGAGCGATCGCACCGTTGACTCGAATAAATTCCAAATGCATCATCACCTCATCCCCAAAGTGGTGATACAGTTGCTCTACCAGTTGTAAAGACGCGCCAGGTTTCGTCTCTACATTGGCAGGGAATATACTTTGCAAGTAGGTGATTGAAGTATCTACAGTCCGGGCGTGTAACGTGGTGTGGTTCCAGGTAAATTCCCCTAAATGCGTCCCTCTTGCTGCATCAATAGCTGGTTTTTGATATGTAATCTTACCGCCATATTGCTGTACTAACCCTGGCAATAATTCTAAACTTGGTTCGGCAAGCATCAGTAAAGCGGCGTGAGTTCCATCAGGAATATACTCTCGCAGAGGTGCAAAATACTGTGGAATTGGGGATGCAAAAATGCTAATCTCTTTCTTAATCATCCCATCGGCATTGGCTAAAGCTTGACCAAAGCTTGCCGCCGCCATAAATTCTGGGAAGGTAACAATCACTTCTGCCCAAGGGTAAGCGGGTCCCAATGGGATTTCGACTTCAGTGATAATACCATTGATGCCCCAGGCATGGTTGACTTTTTGCACGTCGTCGCCGCGTAGTTCAATGACACGCGGTTCATCTTCCATCGTCACGACTTGTAAAGCCAGAAGATTGCCGCGATCGCCTAACAAACCATATTGTATCGACCCTATTCCACCGCTACCACCTGCTACAAATCCGGCAATCGTTGCTGTGCGGTAAGTTGAGGGTGCCATCCGCATTTCCCAACCTATTTCTCGTGCTTTTTTATCCAACGCCGCCAACTTTACCCCAGCTTCAACCCGCGCGACTCCTGGTTTCACCCAGGGTATTTCTTGCATTCGCGTCATATCTATAATGACGCCTCCATGTAACGGTACGCATTGCCCGTAATTTCCCGTTCCTGCACCGCGCACTGTGACGGGTACTCTGTGTTTCACGCAAGCTGCTGCTACTTTTAACACTTCTTGTTGGTTCGCAGGACGCACAACGAGATCCCCAACTTTTCCTTCGAGTTTGGGTACGAGTACTGGGCTGAAGGTGTGGTAATCTTGGGATAATTTTGCGACTTGTGTAGGCTCAGTAATAATTTCAATACCTTCTAAGGAAGCAGTGAGAGCATCTAAATCAAATGATTTTACGGGTGTTGTAGTCATAGTGAGAATTTTCTAAAAATGGAACCACAGATGGACAACGGACACTTGCGGGACTCGGGGGGAACCACCAACGGCGCAGTGTCCTCCAGATGGACACAGATAACAGTCATCTGTGTTCATCGGCGTTCATCTGTGGTTTTAATTTTCATGTTTGACTGCACTTTCGTGCCATTTACTTAATATAAGGTCAGATAAGGCACTCAAGCTCACAAAAATCAGAACACCTAAGCCTGTTGTGAGAAATAATGCGGCAAACATACGGGGAATTTGTAAGTTGTAGCTGGAGATGAGGATGCGATAAGCAATTCCTGCTTTTGCCCCACCAGTACCAGCAACAAACTCCGCAACGACTGCACCAATTAATGCTAAACCACCACTGATTTTTAAGCCGCCCAGAAAATAAGGCATGGCACTGGGTAAGCGGAGATACAATAATGTTTGCCACCGGGAGGCTTTGTACAGTTGAAACAAATCAAGCAAGTTGCGGTCAACGCTGTTGAGTCCTAGTGTGGTGTTAGAAATGATGGGAAACAGGGCAACTATCCAAGCACAAACGACTAGGGCGGCAAAAGTGTTATTTTTTAGCCAAAGAATGATCAGGGGCGCGATCGCCACAATTGGTGTTGTTTGTAAAATGACTGCGTAAGGAAATAAACTTTTTTCAATCCACTTGCTTTGGGCGAATAATATCGCAATCAATAAGCCAGAAATAGCAGCAGCAATGAAAGCAAAAATAGTAATTTGTAGTGTAATTAATAACGAGGGAAAAAGCTCATTCCAATCAGTAATTAGGGTTTGAAATACTAATATGGGATCGGGGAGTATATAGGGAGGCAAATTTGTTATCCGTACAAAGATATCCCACAGAACCAGTGCCAAAAAGCCGATTGCCACAGGTGCCAAGACATCAGCAGAAATAAATTTTGCAAGTATCTTTTGTGTTTGAAGGCGACGGATGAACAGCATAAGCAATTCAAAACTGCAAAATTGAATTTTTGGGATTGCCCATTGCGAACGCTAGATGTTTAGCAACCTTGTGGCAATATTCGTTGTATGCTGAGGACATACGAAACGCCTCACTACGCGGGTGTGGTGCATCAATTATGACATCTGCTACTATACGTCCGGGGCTTGTCCCCATGACAAGAACCCGATTTGATAAATACACTGCTTCGTAAATATTATGTGTCACGAAAACGACTGTCCAGTGGTGTAGATACCACAAATCTAGTAAGTCACGGTTGAGTTTGCTGCGCGTAATTTCATCCAATGCCCCAAACGGTTCATCCATCAACAGGATATTCGGCTGAGTGACTAATGCCCTAGCAATTGATACCCGCATTTTCATCCCACCCGATAACTCGCGAGGATAACTTTTTTCAAACCCTTCTAACCCTACCAGTGCAAGCGTTTGCTGCACCAAGGGAATTGCATCTTTCCTGGGCATTCCCGTTAATTTCAAGGGTAAGCGGACATTTTCCCTAACATTTGCCCAAGGCATAAGTGCGGCGTCTTGAAAGACAAAGGCAAGTTTTCGTGCTTGCTGGCTGATACCCCAGTCAATACTACCAGAAGTCACACGTCCCAGTCCGGCAATGAGGCGCAGCACTGTGCTTTTACCACACCCAGAAGGACCAACTAAGCTGACAAACTGTGACTCATGGATAACGACATTTAGGTCTTGCAAGGCAACGGTGCCATTGGCATAGACCTTGCTAACATGACTAAGGGTAATGGCGGAATTAGCCATCTGGTTGTTAGTTGTTAGTTGTTTACTACTACCCAAATTCCACTCCCCACTAACGACTAACCACTCCCTTATTGACAAATTGCAAAGTAAATGCTTCTTTGTATTTTGTATTGGGTTGAAAAAGTTTAGCCTTGATCATGTCCTGAAACATTGTATCCCAATGCTCCTCGGTCATTGCCCCGATCCCTTGTTTTTCTGCTGCTCCAGAAACGAGTAAACCATATTCTTTGAGCTTTTGAATACTATAAGCAAGCTGCTCGTCTGTCATTTCTGGGTTATCTTTTTTAATAAGTTCATTACCAGGAGTTGGATTGTCTAAGTAGCTGTACCATCCCTTAATTGAAGCATCGACAAACCGCTGCACTAAATCTGGATTTTTCTCGACAAGTTCTTTTTTTGTCTCAATTGTGGTTGCGTAAGGTGGATAACCAAAATCTGCTAATAAAAACACTAGAGGCTTAAATCCACCCTGCTTTTCAATGGCGAAAGGTTCTGAGGTAACATAACCCTGCTGGGCAGAGTTTTTGTCAGTCAGAAAAGGTCCGGGATTGAAGTTATAGGGGCGCTTTTGTTCGTCGGTAAAACCGTACTTCGCTTTAAGAAAGGGCCAAAAGGTGACATTGGCAGCAGCAGAAAGATAAATTGGCTTACTTTTAAGGTCGGCAAGAGTTTTCACTCCTGTGTTAGGGTGAGCAATGAGACACTGGGGATCTTTTTGAAAGATTGCCGCTACAGTCATTTTAGGGATTCCTTGAGCTATGGCATTGACTGCATCAATGCCATAGCCCATAAAGAAATCTACCGCACCACCCATCAACAACTGCGTTCCACTGGGAACTTGGGGACCACCCATTTTAATGCGAAGATCCAAGCCGTGGTCTTTATAAATACCAGTCGCGATCGCCTGATAAAATCCCCCGTGTTCTGCTTGCGCTACCCAATTGGTACCAAAGGTGACTTTATCCAAGCCAGAGTTTTTAGACTCTGCTTGGTCGTTCTTGGCACAAGCAGCAATGATGCTACTACCAATTAACACTGAACCAGACTGGATAAACCGGCGACGACTCAGGGTATGAATTGCTGTTGATGAGCGTGGTGACGGATTCATATTAAAATTTTGCTTTCTTTGCTCCTAGTGCTAGTTCAATCGGAAAGTGCATTCCAAAATCAATTTTTGATTGACTTGGGAATAAGGCTGAATCTCCAAAGCACGGTGAAATGCTCTGATAGCTTCAACGTACTCTCCCATCGCGACATAACACAAGCCTAGACCGTGAAGTGCGCCGAAATGTACTGGATTGATTTGGATGACCATTCGACAGTCTATGAGAGACTTTGAATACTCTCCAGTGGTATAATAAAGAAATGCTCGGCGATTCCAAGCTTCGGCAAAATCTGGTTGGTCGTTAATAAGTTCTGTCAGCAAAGCTTCGGCTTCAGCTATTTCTCCAGAATCCATTAACTTTTGACTGCGTTCAATCATGGAGAGTCCATGAACTCCCTTTTGTTGAAACCAGATACGCCAGATTTTCCTGGTCGCTTGGTCGCGGACTGTTTGCTCGGGATTTTTCAAGTCTTCAAGTAAGGAATCGATAAATAAAGAATCCATGAATTCAAGGTCGGTGATAGTTACTTTGGATCAAATTTCGCACATTATTATCTAAATGATCTAATTAATTACTAAAAAATTCTGATTCCTGAGTACCAAGAACCCAATACGTGCAACACAGAAATCCCACAGGAGGTTTCCCCCGATGGCAACTGGCGTTGCTGAGTCAAATTTTAGAAATTCAAAAAATGCGACAGCACTCATTGCTTAGAACAAACGAACAATGAAATTAAAAATTAGCAATTAATTTACTATCTTCTGTAGTCTGTAATACGATCGCTCTATGATTCGATATTTAGAGTCATTAGTGATGGGTCATTAGTATGCCATACTTTTACAAGTCACAACTATGCTGGTAGTTGTAGAGAAATCGCTAATGACTAAGAATTGATAAAAAGTAAGAGAAAAAGAAACGACTATGCCAAAGCAAAAAAGCGTTTCCAGGCATATTGTTCTCACTTCGCATCCCAGTCGCTTTGGTCCTAAACCGATTCCCATCCAATGGGGAGCAGTCGATCCAATGCAACGCGGTCCAGTAGTTGCCACCCTGGTTAAGCAGGCACACCGCAACGTGATTGGCACCCACTCTGGTGGTTATGCGATTTATAGGGCATTAGCGGTGGCTAGCGGAGCACTTCAGTCAGATCACAGGGCAGATCTTACCAACACATCTCCAGTAGAATACATTGGACCACACCCAAGCTGGTATGAGCCAGATAAAATTGTCTCGCTTGACCCGTTTGGGGCGATGGTTGGTGAGGTTTTTGCATCATACTGCGCACAGGGATATGACATTCGTCCTACGATCGCCATCACAAACGCGCACATCAACTTACCCGAATTACAAGAAGCGGTGGCAAAAGGACGCTTGCAGGTTGATGGCAAGATTATGAAACCTGGTGGCGATTTAGTGGTCACTAAAGCCGCAATTGAACCAGTTTGGTATTTACCAGGAATTGCCAAACGGTTCCAAATCACCGAAGGGGAGTTACGCCGCGCTTTATTTGAACAAACTGGGGGAATGTTCCCAGATTTAGTGACGCGATCTGATTTGGAAGTATTTTTGCCGCCAATCGGAGGTACTGTCTATATTATCGGAGATATAGCAGCCCTGACTGACCCCGATAAACCCTTAGCAGTACGCGTACATGATGAATGTAACGGGTCTGATGTGTTTGGCTCAGATATTTGCACCTGTCGCCCCTACTTAGTACATGGTATAGAAGTTTGCGTACAAACGGCACAAGAGGGTGGTGCAGGTGTCATTGTCTACTGCCGTAAGGAAGGGCGTGCTTTGGGAGAGGTAACGAAATTCCTGGTTTACAATGCCCGCAAGCGTCAAGAGGGTGGCGATCGCGCTGATTCCTACTTTGCCCGCACTGAGTGTGTGGCGGGCGTGGAAGATATGCTGGTTCCAAGAACTGATGCCCGATGTGTTGCACTGGTTGGGCATTACCCGTATTGACCGTATGGTATCAATGAGTAATATGAAGTACAACGCTATTACTCAGTCGGGAATTGAGATTGTCGAACGAATACCAATTCCAGAAGAGTTGATTCCCCAAGATGCCCGGGTGGAGATAGAGGCGAAGAAAGCAGCCGGTTATTACACCACAGGAGAGGTGTTGGATGCTGACAGTTTAGCTGCGGTCAAGGGACGTTCTTTAGTAGATTGAGTTCAAGGGGATAAGGGGGACAAGGGAGACGAGGGAGACAAATCAATTCACGCATTCACGCATTAGGAGTCTCTTCCTCATCTTCCTCATCCTCCTCATCTCCCCTGGGGGTGTATCGATATCAGGAGTCAGTAAGAATGGAGATGCGAACCGCCAAGACGCCAAGGACGCCAAGAACAGATGATCAAGAGCTGGTTGCTTATTTGCGATCGCCTGATGCTATCCGGGAACGTTGTGGGCAACTGTTTGCGTTGGCAGTTGAAGGTAAGTCGCATCACTTTAGTTGCGATTTGACACGGTTGCCAAAAGTGGCTGATTATGTATTAGAGGTAATGCAGGAACAATACCCAGATTTGCAAATTCCTTTTCATAGCCGCTGGCGGCATTTTGAGGCTGGGGGTGTAGCGCGTTTATCTCGGTTGGATGAGCAGTTAGCCGGACTAACGCCTTTAGAGAAAGCTGTTGCCAAATTTGATTTGGCGATAATCAGTGTATTATTGGATGCGGGCGCGGGCTCACGTTGGTATTATCGCGAACGGGAGACTCAGCTAAGTTTTAGGCGTTCTGAAGGTTTGGCAGTTGCCAGTTTCCAGATGTTTTGCGATGGAACTTTTTCTAGTGACAAGCAAACAGCACCTTTGCAAGTTAATGCTGAAAGATTGCAAGCCTTAACAGAACAAGAACTGGCAGATGGGTTTGGTGTGAATGCAGAGAATCCTTTGGTGGGAATTGCTGGGCGGTTGCAGTTGTTGCAAAAATTAGGTCAAGCCTTACTTTCTTCACCTCATTTATTTGGAGAACAAAACCCCCGCCCGGGTAATTTGGTTAAATATTTAATAGAAAAATCTAGCAATAACCGATTAGCTGCTACCACAGTGTTGGGTGCAGTTCTAGAAGGACTAGGTGATATTTGGTCTGGACGAATTGAGGTTGCTGGGATTAATCTGGGTGATGTTTGGTTTCACCCAAGTGTTGCTGATGATGGCTTAGTGCCATTTCACAAACTGTCCCAGTGGCTTACCTATTCTCTGCTAGAGCCTGTAGAGGAACTTGGTTTGGAAATAACAGATTTGGATGCCCTCACTGGATTAGCAGAATATCGCAATGGGGGGTTATGCCTTGACTTGGAACTCCTGCGCCCTAAACACCCAGAAATTTTGCTCAAGCCTCATCCAGTTGGATCAGAGGTTATAGTTGAGTGGCGTGCCCTAACCGTGATGCTCTTGGATCGCATCGCTGCCACAGTACGCGAAAAGTTGGGCATGAGTGCCGAAGAACTGCCACTGGTGAAAATCCTGCAAGGTGGAACTTGGACAGCGGGGCGAAAAATAGCTGCTCAACACAGAAAGGGTGGTATACCCCCCATACAGATAGAAAGCGACGGCACTGTATTCTAGCTCTGGGCAGTCATTAGTCACTTTATCATTAGCTTTGGAAAAAGCAACCGACCAAAAAGCTAATGACTGATACCTCTTTTCTGGGTGTCCTTGGCAAGCGAACGGACAGTTGCACGCCCGTCGCTCGTCTTGTGGTTGCATAATAAAACATTTAGAGCTTATGTACAGTCAAGTCATAATAATCGAGCATCCGTTGATTCAACACAAATTGACGCTCATGCGTAAAGCCGAAACCACCACGGCAAAATTTCGAGTCTTAATTAAAGAGATTAGCTTGCTGTTGGCTTATGAAGTTACGCGAGATTTGCCTCTAAAACATGAATTGATTAAAACACCACTAGCCCCCATGAAAGCCCCAGTGCTTGCGCCAGATAAAAAGCTGGTGATTGTTTCTATCCAACGGGCGGGACAGGGAATTTTGGATGGGATGCTGGAACTTATACCATCAGCAAGAGTGGGACACATTGGATTATACCGTGACCCCAAAACCCTAATTCCCGTTGAATATTATTTCAAAGTTCCTCAGGATGTGGATAAGCGAGATGTGTTGGTGGTTGATCCGATGCTGGCAACTGGCAACTCAGCAGTAGCAGCGGTTGAACGCCTGAAATCAACTAATCCGAAGTCGATTCGGTTTGTTTGTATACTCGCTGCACCAGAAGGTATTGAGTATTTCACCGAAGTACACCCTGATGTCCCTATTTACACTGCGGCTATTGACGATTATTTGGATGAAAGCGGCTACATTATTCCTGGATTGGGAGATGCAGGCGATCGCTTGTTTGGCACGAAATAAGCTGATTTGTATTCAAATTGTATAGTTTTACGTAAAAAAGAAGGTAAAAGGTAAAAGTTAGAAGGTAAAAAATCATATTTTTCCTTTTTCCTTCTTATATCAGGTTCGGTTGATT